>JAZGAR010000092.1:0-11096 GCA_036475875.1 Thermoplasmata archaeon | reverse complement strand
TGGTGTGGTGGATGATTTTCTTTTAGGCGGCCAGGTCAAAATCGATAGGAAAAAAATCACTTTTTCCATGTTGCCAGTTATTTTCAGGACGATGTTATTGGTGAATCAGGTTCATAAGGACTGGGATAGGGAATTTCCAAGAATCCTAGAGGAGTTCGATTCCCTAAAAGGAGTTCAGATAGACCAGGCATCTTCGGAGGAACTGCTCGCCTCATTGGATCATATCATCAACCTGGCTCGTTCTATTGCCGTGACACACGCTCTCAGCATCATTTTCTGCGAGGCACTGTATCAGGTACTTGTGATGTTCGTGAAGAGATATGAAGGGGAATTAACATACAGCCTTTGTCCAAAACTTGTCTCGGGTCTTTTGGAAAACAAAACCTTGGAGACAAACAAAAAGCTATGGGAATTGTCCATGGAGGCAGAAAACTCTGATCACGTACGAAATGAAATTATGAGGGGTAACTACTCTCATGTTGTCAACTCTCTTGGCACATCTGAAGAAGGGAAGGAATTTTTGAATCATTTTCAAGAATTCCTCAGGGTATACGGCCATCGCTCCCCAAAATATGATCTGATTTTTCCTTCTTGGGGAGACGATCCAAATCTCGTTTTGGTTCTGATAAGGACCTATTTGAGCGGTGGAATATCATTAGACCCTAATTCCCTGGAAAAGAAAGGTATCGAGGATAGAGAAAGGGCAACAAAACTCGTACTGGAAAGGTTGAAAGTCCGCATTTTGGACAGAGTATTCCCTGTAAAGAGACTAGTTTTTAAGAAGCTCTTGCAATTGGCACAAAAGTACATGATGTTGAGAGAGAACCAGCAGTTCTATATCGGGCAGGGCTACCCCATTGCACGAAGAATCGTTCTAGAAATCGGCTCGCGTTTCGTGGATATCGAAGTTATCGAAGAGCCACAGGATGTATTCTTCCTAACGATAGAGGAGATACGAAGCATAATTTCAGGGGGAAAAGAAGAGGGCATACCAATGAAGGTTGTCCTAAGAAAAAAGGAATTCGAATCGTTCAAGAAGGTAGATCCCCCACAGTTGATAACCAAGGACGGAGCAAAGGATTTGGTAGAAAAGAAAATTCTGAATGGCATCGGTGGCAGTCCTGGTATAACCCAAGGTAAAGTGAAAATCATCTCCGATATCAAGGAGTTTGAGCGTTTTAAAGAGGGAGAAATCCTGGTGGCTCCCACCACGAACCCCTCCTGGACACCGTTATTCATGATGGCAAAAGGCGTGGTGACAGAGGTAGGAGGCTTGCTTTGTCATGGTGCTGTTGTTGCAAGAGAGTATGGAATCCCAGCGGTGTTGGGCGTCAAGAACGCAACCAGGATTTTAAAAGACGGGCAGGAAATCACCGTGGATGGTGGAAAAGGGATGATCTATACTAAGGATTGAAAAACATCTACTCCACAAAGATCGCAGGTCTGAAGGGCACTGCGAATCTGGATTTTCCTTTTGGATCGTATCGGGCCCCATCGTCTGATGAGTACACCATAAAATCACACTTAAATTCGCGCTTAAGGAAATCCTTTGCCTCAATAAGGTAGCCTTTTTCGTCCACTTCTAAAGTCAATCTTTCCAGTTCGTCCATACCCCTTTTTGCCAACTCCGAAACCAGTTTTTTGGCGTACAGTGAGGCCTCTTTTGAATGTTTTTTAATCACCTCGTTTGCCATGGCCTTTTTCATCAAGTTGTTCACGCTCAACTCCTTGGCAATGCCCATTTCTAGGGCCATAGAATGCATTACATATTTCCATTTAGAAGGGGTGTAAAGCACGATCTTCTTCGCCGCAATCCCAGTCACCTTCAATATCTCGTTAATATCAGATATCGTGTCTATGAGGAACTCCTCAGAGATTTCGATAGTTTTATCTATCTTGGTTATGTCAGCCTCTGGATAGTCGGCCAAAGAGATAAAACCTTCAAAGCCCAGCTTTTCCCAGATCTCTTCGCAGATATGCGGGGTTATGGGTGCGAGAATCTTAGTCTGATCTACTATGAATTCGTTCAAACTACCCCTGTTGCATTCCCCCTGACATCGCCTTATATACCATCTCAGGTGCCTTTGAAGATCGAAGAACCCGAGTTTCAGCGCGGTTCTGAATTTCGTCTCTTCCATTGCCTCGACGACCTCTTTTATGCTTCTGTTCAACACAGATTCGAACCAGGCGTCTATGCCGATTCTCTCTTCCCTACCCGAATCGTAGTTGTTGATGGCAAAGTCCCTCCACGCCTCGAGGCGAGAGTTTGCCCCTTTTACGAAGACCATGTCAAAGTTGGGATCGTCGATGCCTTCACCGCTATAGGTCAGGGTTAGTCTTGTACCATCCGCCCCAAACTTATCGAGAATATCTCTTAGAGGGTAAAAATTTCCGGCGGATTTGCTCATTTTGACTCCGCTCACCAGCACCCAGCCGTTCACGGCAAAAGCCCTTGGCCAAAATTTTTCTGGGAATACCGCAACATGATTGAACAGACAGAATGTGAGATGGTTCTGCACCAGGTCCTTACCTGAACCTCTGATATCAAAGGGATACCAGTATTCGAACTCATTCTTCATTTCAGTCAACTTGGATTCCGATATTCCTACTTCATCGGCTATCACCTTCACATCTCCAATACCCAGAAATATATAATCGAACATACCATCGCCTATCTTCTCTTCGGATATTAATTTCTCGTGCTCCAGGTACTTGGAGATCGTGTAATAGGCCATATAAATCGTGGAATCTGAGAGCGACTCGATTACCCAATTCTCATCCCAGGGCAATTCCGTGCCAAGCCCGAATTCCCGGGTGCAGGCCCAATCGTTGAGCCAGTCGATCACATAATCGAATTGCTTTCTTACCCCCCCGGGATAGAGCTTTAATCCATTCAATGCCCTGTGAGTCTCCTTCTTCCAATCATCGTTTTTATAGGCCATGAACCATTGGTTGGAAACGACCTTGACGATACTCGGCGTTAGACATCTGCAAACCACCTCCCCTGAAAGCTCGTACATCGCATCTGCATCACCCATCTCAATAAGCTTCTCCTTTACCAGATCTTTTGCCTCCTCAACCTTCATCCCCGCATACTCACCACAATTCTCGTTCATTACCCCGGTATAGAAACCTGACTTGTAAATGATCTTTTTTGCTTCTTCGAGCTTTTCTCTGTCATGCTGGCTCTCGATTTTCATGTCTTCGCATATCTTGACAGCAGGCATATCTCCAAATCCGGGGGTATCGATTATAGGTATGGGTTTGATTTTCTTGATCTTTTCACAGTCCAATCCATAGCGGTTGCATATTCCTTCATCCTGAAGGTCGTATAGGCCCATCCAGTCGTCTGGCGCGTCGGAAGGCACGCTTGTCACAAGGCCAGTTCCTTTGTTTGGGTCGCAAAATTCGGAAGGAAGAATTAGAATCTCTCGATTTATGCCTGGAGCAATGCAAGTTTTTCCAATCATCTGTCCACCCCAGATCTCACCTACGATCTCCAAGCCCGCCTTCTGTTCTTTCAGTTTAAAAGCGCACTCCGAGCTTACGATCCAAATCTCCTCGCCCACCTTGGCCTTAACATATCTTAGATCGACATCAACCCACATGTTGGTCTGCCCGTACACAGTCTCTGGCCTGAGCGTGGCGGCGATGAGATACGCATCGTTGAACTTGAACTTCAGCAAGGTCATTTCGGAAGGTGTCTCGCCTTCTCCTTTGATCCTGGCATGGTCGCCCACTGGAGAATTGCATTTCGGACACCATACCACAGGATGTTCCCCAAGCACGACATAATCCTTGGCCTTCAGCTTTCGAAACTGCCATTCTATGAATCTGTTGTATACTGGATTTAGGGAGGTTGTGATAAAACTCCTGCACCAATCTATACCGCATCCGAAACGAGTGATATCCTTCACATATTCATCTGGAAAATACTCTGTCCAATAAACAGGGTCAGCAAATTTTGAGATTTCGTCATCAGGGATACCCATATCCTCCATGATCTTCATCTGTTTTGGATCCTTTTCCTTGATGCGATCCGCTGCTGAAACAATGGGAGAGCCTGTACAATGAAAAGCAAAGGGAAAAAGAACGTTGTACCCCCTCATTCGTTTATACCTGGCAAATACTTCCATCCGAAGAAGAGAATAGGCATGGCCTAGGTGCATATATCCATTCATGTACGGATAGGGGAAGTTGAGGAAATACTTTTTTTTGCCTGGCTCTGGCTCGGCCTCGAAGATCTTCGCCTCTTTCCACTTCTTTTGCCATTTTTGTTCCAAGTGCCGTGCTTCATCCAAACTTTGTTCCATTATCCCTACCTTTTGCGGTGCATAGCCCTCTCTAAATATAGTTTTTGTGGGGATGATAGGGTGCCAATTCTAGTGGTTGCAAATTTGCATATGTAGTGGAAGACGCACTGTGTGTAGTCAAAGACGAAACGTTTTATACTTTTGGTTGAGCCTTTGATTGTATGTGGCGGACGAAATTATTAGTTTAGAGAGCTACGTCCGCCACTATAATCAGAAATTTACGTCTTCCACTATAGATGTGTCTCACCATCCTTTTCCCCCTCCACTCTCCCGGTCATGTTCATCGTCTATAAACTCTTCCAGGTTTTGATAATCCAAGAAAAACACTTAATACATATAAGGGTACATCTACGAATATCGAGGAGATAATATGAATCAGACGAACTGGACGGTCAAAGGCACTTCTTTGGTGGAAAATGGAAATTACGAGGAGGCTATAAAAAATTTTGACTTCAGCCTGAATGAAAACCCGCAGGATTTGGAGGCCTGGGTCAATAAGGCCTGCGCCCTGATCTATCTGAACAAACCTGATGAGGCCATCGCATGCATTGAAAAGGCATTGGAACTCGACCCAAACAACATTACAGCATTGTGCAATAAAGGAGACGCCCTCTTTAGGTTAAACGATTTTGAGGGCGCGATGAGCGCTTATAAAAAAACTTTAAAAATCGATCAAAACCATGCACAAGCCTGGTATAACAGGGCATGTTTAGCATCGGTTACGAAAAACTTCGACGAAGCACTGTCGAGTCTGGAGACGGCTTTTAATCTTGACCCGAAAAGATGTTTAAGGCTCGCAGAGACCGACACCCACCTGAACAATATTCGTGATCAGGCGAGGTTCAAAGAACTTGTTGGTTGATGGTGAAGTTGGTTTTTCCATGCCCGAGACAATATACCTCAGACGAAAGATATGTCTATTGGGAGATGCTGCAGTAGGAAAAACCAGCGTGATTCGAAGGTTTGTCCGGGATATATTCGACGATCACTACGTTGTCACTTTGGGCACAAAAGTAACAATGAAAGAGCTGAATATAAAAAGCCCAAAAAAGAAACAACCAGTGAAAATAACCATCATGATCTGGGATATATTGGGCCAAAAAGAGCTCAAAAGGCTTCAAACGAGATTTTATAAGGGAGCAAGCGGTGCATTGATTGTAGCCGATATAACGAGAAAAGAAACCCTGGAAAGTGTCGATGATTGGATTCTATCCTTGTTCGATAGCGTTGGAAAGATACCTGTCCTTATTCTTCTAAACAAGAGTGATCTAAAAGAGCAAACCGCGATAAAACAGAAGGAGATAATGGATTTGGTCGATAAATACGACACTACCTTCCTATTCACCAGTGCAAAAACAGGAGAAAATGTGGATAAAGCCTTCACGATAATAAGTAAGATGCTGGTGCAAAATTATGAGAGGAAAAAGGGATCCAAGAAAAGGTCTAAGAGTGAAGGAACGAGCCTTTCTATGGGATCAGAGGCAAAGGTTCCGCAAAAAATGAAGATATCTAATATTTCAAAGTCCTGTGAATCTGTTTGAATTGTTCTTTATTGTTGCACTGTTTAGAATGAATTTATCGCCTTAAAACCTTAACATCGAGCGTGAGGTCATGATAGAGGTTTCGCACGTATCAAAAAGGTATCCCGTCAGAGGGGTGGGGTACAATTGGAAAAATGCCCTGGTCAAGACGATCACCAGAAAAAAAGGTGATGAGTTAACCGCACTATACAATGTGAGCATAGATGTTGCAAAAGGAGAAATTGTTGGGATTTTGGGGCCGAATGGAGCGGGTAAGACCACTCTGATCAAGATTTTGGCAGGTCTTCTATTGCCGGACGAAGGCAGTGCCACGGTTAATTACTATGATGTGATCAAAAACCGAAAAAAGGTTAGAACATCCGTTAATATGCTTAGAAGTGAAGGATGGTTGATGTTCGACTACAAGCTCACAGTTTTCAACAATCTGAAATACTGGGGGACAGTGCAGGGATTGAACAGGGATGAAATTAAAACGAGAATCAAAGAGGTTTTAAAGATCGTGAGATTGGAGGATAAGATCAACGAATACCCCGAAAATCTCTCGGCAGGCATGAGGCAGAAGATGAGCCTTGCCCTTTGCCTTCTCTCCGATAGACCGGTTTACCTGCTGGATGAGCCTACTGCTAACATCGACCCATATTCAGCGAATTTCATAAGGGAGTTCGTGCGTGATAAGCTCGCAGGTAGTGGAAAATCGGTGATTTTAGCAACACATAATCTATGGGAAGCGGAGATGATCTGCGACAGGATCGCCATCCTTCTAAAAGGCTGCGTCTTGATGTTCGATAGAATGGATGTCATCAAGAGTAGAAGAGAAAGCGGTTACATTTCGGTTAATACCATTAATCTCACGGATAATCTGATCGATGATATCTCATCCCTGGGTTTCGTGAGCTTTGTCCTTCCAAGATGTATTCGTGGCCCAAAGGGGGACGAGCAGTACCATATAGAGATTCACGGAGAGGTTGAAGAACATCTGCAGGAACTTTTAGAGGTTTGTTTTACTCATACGGAAGTTTTGAGCATGGAAACAAAGGACGCATCGTTAAATGATATTTTTATGGAAATAATGGAGAGATTCGATGCTGATGAAGCGCTTTCGAGGGATAGGTATAAAATCTATAAAAATTTTCTGATAGAGGCATATGGAGATCATGGATCACTTACGGACGAGAAGAAAGATGTGCTGAAAAATGTACGGGAGAAATTACATATCTCGGATCGAGAGCATCGACGGATAGATGCAGAGGTCATATTGGAGATGAAGTCGAAATGGAAGAAAAAAGCAACGAAGGAAAAAAAGCGTACGAAGGTTTAGACCCTGCGATGACAGAGCTTGTGAAAATGGGAAAAAGATGAATGAGGAGAAAGACCCGAAATAGGAATTTAGAAGGGATATTGCCACGAAGGAGCGGTGCAAAAAGATGGCGGGTACAAAGAGTGGAAAGACGAAGGTAAAGCACAGCCTAACCCCCAAAGAAACTCTGCATGTGATAAAAAGCTATATGGCAAGGAACGCGAGGCTATGGTATAGATTCAAGATAAGCTTCATATTCTCCCTCATTTCCATGATAATGGCCATAGCGATCTGGTTTTTCATGAGCAAACTTGTAAATGCTGATTTCACAGATGACTGGTTTACCTTCGTACTGGTGGGCATAATCATAAACCAGTACGTTTTAACGACCCTCTCCACTTACCTTGACTCTCTGAAGGAGTTGTATTGGTCCAACCAACTGGAGTTTTATCTCACTTCTCCATCCCGCCTAAAGACCTTTTTTCTGGCGTCGTTGACGTGGACTTACACCTATGCCACTATCAATGCAGTGCTTTACTTTGCCATAGGGGTCTTCGTGTTCGATGCGAATTTGGCATTCGGTCCTGAGACCTTAATCATAATACCAATACTGTTCCTCTTGATCGTGGGCCTTTCGGGTATCGGCCTCATATCAGCCAGTATGTTCATGTTGGTGGATGCAAAGGGGGAAGTGGAACCGATAAACTGGGCCATATCCACCGTAACCCTTCTCGTGTCCGGTGTTATTTTTCCATATGAGGCGTTCCTCGATCACTTCCCTCCGCTTTACTATGTCGCGATTGCCATGCCTCAAACGTGGGCCATAGCTGGTATCAGAGGTATCATGTTCGAGGGAAAAGGAATAGATAGCGTCATTCCAATATTGGGTATTTTGGCGGTATTTGCGGTTGTGCTTTTTCCCCTGGGAGTGGCCATGTTCAGATGGGGGATAAAGAAGGGAGAGAGGGTAGGTAGCCTGGCCAAGTGGTCGTGAAGGGGGTAAATTAAAGACAAACCCCCGTTTTTATGCCGAGAATGCCATAGAAAACGTAGTTGAGGGGAGTGAATCCGTATCATGGATGGCGAATTCTTAGGACAAAAATGATCTAAAAGGTGAATAGAACCCACCGAAAGTTATAAGATATTCGATTTGGATGGGGTGCTTACTCAAAATATTGAGGAGGGAATGTCAATGGAAAAAACCGTAAAAACCCTTGGAATCGTATGTTTGTTGGTAATGGCAGGATTTATGGGAATCCTCATATTCGAGCTGGAAGTTGTGAGTGCAGCAACCACAATATTTGTGGATGATGACAATACCGCAGGACCTTGGGATGGATCCCTAGCCAATCCCTACCAAACGATACAAGATGGCGTGAACAATGCGATCGACGGGGATACAGTATTCGTGCTAAATGGGACCTATTTTGAAAATGTTGTGGTGCCCGTGTCGATAAATCTGACTGGTATGAATAAGGACAACACGACAATCGATGGTGGAGGAGGAACCTGTGTTAGGATCGCTTCTAATATGACAAATATCACCGGTTTCAGGATTACCAATGGAAGCATCGGCATCGATGTTTGGACAAACGTTAATAACGTCACGATAAAAAACAACAACGTTTCAGCCAATGATCTCGGTGCCTTATCGAGGGGGATCCTTCTCAATCAATCAACATCATATATCACAATAATAAACAACGATGTTTTGAGCACCAACGACATTGGGGGTTACAGTGGTATCTATCTCGGTCAAATGTCATCGCATAACTTAATAGAGGGAAATAATGTATCATCTAACAGGTGGGAAGGGAGCATATATCTTTACCAATCATCAGACAATGACATTATGAACAACAATGTCATAAATGACAAAGGGGATGCAATCGAGCTTTCGAATTCAGACAAAAACGACATTATAGGCAACAATGTTTCTTCCACGTTTGAAAGGGGTATATATCTCACCTCATCTGACAACAATGTCATTACAAACAACACCGCAGGAGGCATCTGGCTTTGGCAATCTTCATTTAATGACGTGATTGAAAACAATGTGCCGAGCGCTCCAGAGGGTATCAGGCTGGATATGTCTTCAAATAACGATATCTTAGCAAACGACGTGATAACAAGCACCTTTTACGGTATTTATGTCGCCGATTCATCGAATAACAACACGATAACAGGAAATAATGTTTCTTCCAACAATAACGGCATCCTGGTTAGGGATTCATTAAACAACAGTATCGCTGATAACAACGTTTCCGTGAGCAGTTACAGTGGGATCTATTTGGAAAGTGCCAATGGGAATTATATCACGGGAAACACAATGTTATCGTATGGATGGTATGGTGTGGTTCTCAATTTTTCCCACGGGAACCAAATCGCAGACAACATCCTATCTCACAACGGCTGGATGGGCATTCGGCTCTATTCCTCAACCGGAAACAATGTCACAAGTAACATCGTCTCTAATGATGATTATGGTATCTACTTCTGGAAGTCAGATGGGAACAACATAACAGATAATACAGTTGCCTCAAATATCTTGTATGGCTGTTACATGCTCGACTCCTCAAACAACTCTATTTACCACAACAACTTCATCGATAATGCAATCCAAGCATACGATGATGGAAACAATATATGGAATGACACATATCCTTTCGGGGGTAACTACTGGTCTGATTGGACGTTCCCGGATGCGGATTGCGACGGCTTTGTTGACGACCCCAGACTCATTCCATTAGGACCGAACCAGGACAACTGGCCTTTCACCGAGATGAATGGCTGGCTATCAGACTGGGTCAACAAATCCGCCTTTTCCAACTATGCCCTAAGCGGTATGCCTGACTTCGACCAGCGCGAGAAAACCCAACGAACAGGATTATCACATTGGATGACCATCAATGCAGGAGCAGACGGTGTGTTAAATTCTGCTCAGTTTCCCGATGATGTTTTAATTTCTCCAGTGCCTGGTGCAAACAATATAAGCATAGCCCCAGGGATGAATCACACCATAGATAGCACGAAAATGGTGGACGATACCCTTGAGTACGCATATTGCGGACCCACGGCAGCTGCAAATGGTCTGTGGTGGTTGGACTCCAAATATTCAGATCCTTTGGGAACACCAAGAGATGGACTTGATAGTTTTTCTTTGGTTGAGGATTTAGGTGCCGGTGATGATCATGCTCTGGGTATTGTCCCACTTCTTATCGAGGATCTCGCTTTATTGTTCGAGACCCATAACTATGGTGATACCAACGCTTCCAGAATGGTTAATGGTTTGAATCAATATCTAGTAAATCATAATCAGGACACCAATTTCTCTTTATCCAATCAATCATTTCCCGAATTTCCTGTTGTGGCGACCGAATTTGAAAATTGTAATGTAGCAATCCTCTTTTTGGGATTCTATGATGATGAAGGAAATCGCGTATGGGGCCACATTGTTACAATGTCAGGTGTGAACCAGGGAGGTATGGAAATAGCAATTTCGGACCCCATTAAAAACATAGCCAATCCCATAGCCACATATTCGTCATATAATGATACAATCAATGTGTCCCATGATATCTATGATGTCATGATGGGTCCACCTCATCCATCACTGCCACCACAAACCTGGTGGCTTAATGGTTACACCTCAGGCTATGGTTTTCCTATGCCTCTCACTTACTGGGCCGTTGTTGAGAATGTTGTTTATATCTCTCCCAATTTGGTTCCCGATGCCCCCATCGGCCTATCCACCTCGGCAGGAGAAACCTATGTAAATCTAAGTTGGAATGCACCTACCTCAGATGGTGGTTCTTCGATCACGAATTACAGGATTTACAGAGGCGCATCCTCGGGGAGTGAAACTTTCTATATGGAAATTGGAAACGTCACCTACCTCAACGATACCAGCGTTTCTTTAGGGGTTACCTATTTCTACAAAGTTAG
>JAZGAR010000091.1:0-4539 GCA_036475875.1 Thermoplasmata archaeon | reverse complement strand
ATGACATTCTTATAGGCGCATATAGAAACGACTCTCAAGGTTCCGATGCTGGGGTAACCTACCTTTTCTTTGGCAGAGCTTTCGGATGGGCAAAAAATATCAGTCTCTCTCTGGCAAATGTATCATTCACAGGTGAAGATGGGGGAGATTACTCAGGATATTCTGTTGCCGCAGCCGGTGATGTAAATGATGACGGATACGATGACATTTTGATTGCTGCTCCTGAGGATGAAGAAGGAGGTACTGGAGCAGGCCAGTGTTATTTGATTCTTGGAAAGGCAACAGGATGGTCGACGCAAATATCCCTTTCAAACTCCAATGCTTCGTTTATTGGGGAGGAAAAATGGGATTATCTGGGTCAAAGTGTGGCTGGCGGGGGAGATGTTAATGGAGACGGCAATGACGATATCCTCATCGCTTCACCGGATTTTGATTATGTTAATGAATATCCAAGAGGCAAAACATACCTGATCTTTTTGGAGCTAGGGCATCTATTTCTTTATCCATTTGAGGACAATCAAACTGCATATGAGGATACTCTCTACAACCAGAATTATTGGGTAGTGGATGATTGGACTTCAGTAGATTTGACTTGGACCTTCGAGACCAACGCCTCATGGTTGGAATGGGACGATATCAACCATACAACCCATGGTGTACCGGAGCAGGAGGATGTGGGATATTACTGGGTAAGAATTAATGTAAGCCATGAACAAAACAGCTCAGAGGAACATAACTTTACCCTATCTGTTTGGGACACCAATGATCCTCCTGAATGGGTTGATATCCCATCCAATACGCTGATTAGGGATACAGAGGCATATACTTTCGATATTAACGCAACCGATGTCGATGAATTTGATAGATTGGAATATAGATTGATACAAATATCGGTACTTGGTGATAAAACATACACAGCCTCCATTAACGAGACCTCAGGCGAGTTTGAGTTTTCAACTGCTGATGTGGGGTTATATCAGGTCAAAATCGGTGTTACTGATTTCAGTATCATGATATACCACGAGTTCCAGATTGATGTCAGGAGCCCATCAGAGAACATGCCACCAAATGCCACCCTTATTTCCCCTGAAGATGATACAGAAATCGAAATTCTTAACCCAACGTTTAGGTGGACCGTGGCAGATGAGGATGGAGATGTTTGCACCTCTGACTTATATCTAGGAACAAATCTTATTTATATACAGGGGTTGGATCCCGCAAGAATGATCGGGGAAGAGCTGACTGCGAATTCATTCACACCAATTGATCCACTTGAAAAGGGTGAAACCTATTATTGGACCGTAATACCCCATGATGGTACAGAGTACGGTATATGCACTAGTGGAGTATGGTCATTCACAGTCAATGAGAGTGCAACAATCAACAATCTACCTGTAATCGAGCCAATTTCGAATCAGACCGTTAAGGTTGGGGAGGAGTTCACTTACGCGGTCCAGGGTCATGATCCCGATGTCGAGGACGCCTCAAATCTAGTGTTCAGTTTAGAATCAGCTTTAAAAGGTATGGATATCTCGAGCAACGGAACCATCACCTGGACCCCAAAAGAAGACCAGGTTGGAACACACACCGTGACCGTCAGACTTTCGGATGGCAAAGGATCCACGAGCACCACTTTTGAGATAGGGGTGAAATCAGCAGAAACAGATGATAAAACCTCCGAAAGTTCATTGCAATCATTACTTATAATTACCATCATAATCGTGGTCGTTGTTGTTTTGCTCCTGCTCCTTCTTATGCGCAAGAAAAAGCCCAAAGAAGGATTGGATTCACCCAATGGACCTTCAGATGAGGTTGATACATCTTTAGAACACCAAGAGGAACAATCGACAGGGCCTATGGACCCTCAAATCACACCTGAAGAAGAATCGCCACCGCTGTCTGATGGAGAACCGATGCCCTCAAAAGATGACGAAGTACCCCCTCCTCAAGATATAACATCTGATGCATTATGATATTATTGTATTAATGCCTTGTTTTGATTGGACAATTAAGAGGATAATATCAGGGAGTGCTATTTGTGTCAAACCTGTCTAGGATGTTATTCACAAGTACGATACAATGATCCGAATGATAACTTTTCGACCCAAGACTCACTATTTCAGGTTCGTATTTCTGGATTAAGGTCTCCTCCTTTTCACTCATATCCTTATCATCGCTCAATACAAAAGTGAAATCCTGTGTCGTTTTAGATGGAGCGAATTCCCTTCCATCTTCCTTCAAGTACACGACCTTGGATATCTTAGAGAGGTAGCTGAGGACCTCTTCAAATCCAGATTTTGAGACATAGATACCTGGTGTGGACAATATTTCCTCATCGTCCAGTTTTTTCATAAATGCATTTCGTATAAGAGCCCCGGTGCTTCGCTCGTCTGGATTGAGGTATTTGAGCTCGTTTCCCATCAATCTCAATGTCTTTGGTGGTTTGGGTTCCCCCAAAAGAACCAGATAAAGCTCTACATCCCTTCTGAAATCATGTGAAAGAAAAAAGGCCGAGTTAATACATCTTAGAAGAACGTCAAGCCTGCCGGTGGAGCCGCACAAGTCGTTTAAATTAAAATTTGATGAGGTTATGGCACGATGACCCACAACCACGAACCTCCGCATTTTATAGTCTCCCCCTTTCGCAAACGACATACTTTCTACATTCCAATATCGCTGAACTTCAACTGCTTCATCAATGCTTTCCTCATCTTCCTGTTGGATGTGAAGCCCTTGAGCATCTTTCTGGTTTGGTTGTAGTACTTTAAAAGTTCTTTGACATCTTTTGGTTCACAACCGCTACCTCTTGCGATTCTCGTTATCCTCGAAGATTTGATGAGCTTTGGATTGAGCATCTCCTCTTCTGTCATGCTGTCCATAATGACCTTGAATTTCTTCATTCTATCTTGGGTTTGGTACATCTCTATGTCCGAGATTTTATCAGAGACGCCAGGCATGAAAGGAAGCATGCTCAGCACCTTTTTCAAAGGTCCCATGCCCGACATCATGTTCAACTGGTCACGCATTTCTACCAACGTGAATTTACCCGACAGCATCTTCCTTGCCGTTTCCTCAGCCTTTTCCTTGTCCACAACCTCCCCCGCCTTTTCCAGAAGGGACTGTATGTCACCCATGCCCAGCATGCGAGATATGAACCTCGATGGTTCGAATTTCTCCAAATCGTTGAGGTGCTCCCCAGAACCGATGAAAACTATTGGTGCTTCAGTCTCCGAGACAGCACTCAGCGCTCCTCCACCTTTGGCTGTGCCGTCCAATTTTGTGAGCACCACACCTGTTATATTCACCGCCTCATGAAATGCTTTGGCTTGTGGTCCAGCCTGCTGCCCTATCGCACCATCCAGCACCAAAAAAACTTCTGTTGGCTTGGTTATCTTTCCTATGCGTTTAATCTCGTCTATGAGTTCATCCTCAAGCGAATGCCTGCCGGATGTATCGACGATGATGACATCACTATCCTTAAGCTCTTTCAAGCCGTTTTTTACGACCTTCACGGCCTTCTTCTCCTTTGCCTCACCGTAAAAAGGAACGCTTATCGAATCCGCAATCTGTTTTAGCTGGTCATATGCTGCAGGCCTGTGCGTGTCTCCTGCCAAAAGGGCTGCCTTCAAACCCTTCTTTTTAAAGTATCTGGCGAGTTTTCCCGAGGTTGTGGTTTTTCCATGGCCGTACAAACCGACCATGAGGATGATATGTTTTTTCAGCTCTACTTCCTTAGTCTCACCGAGTATGGTCACCAACTCTTCATAAATGATCCGAATGACATGCTCTCTTGAGCTCATGCCTGCAGGCGGGCGCTCTGTCAACGCTCTTTTCTCAAGCTCCTTTGTCAAATTTAGAACGAGCTTCACATTGACATCCGCCTGCAACAAGGCCCTCTGAATGTCCTTCACCACTGATTTGATGAGGTTTTTATCTATATGTGGAGCGTTGGCTATCCTCCTAAGCGTGGTTTTTAATGAATCGCCAAGACCTTCTAACACCATAGTTCATCCTTTCCAACTGATCATAAAAGCCTCGGGGTTTATTAAAGTTGTGGATTTTTTGAAATACCTCCTGGCTCTGGTGTCCTTCAACTTTTCTCAAAATTTTTGGAGTGGGAGGAGGGGGTATGGATGCTGGGCGGTATCCTTCTATGAATAGACTTTAATATAGGGTCCCTTTTTGGGTGGGAAGAATTAGAGCAGAACGACTGACTTTACTGTTTATTTACGAATCACGATTTTCCTGAGTAAGATGGACACAAAGTTCGTATTCCAACTATAAAAATCTGCATGTTTTCGTTCGCCGCGCACCGAACAATACCGTGATATTTATTAGCATGGATATTCATATTATTGTTCCGTAGGGAAACCTACGGAGGACAAAACCATGGAAAAACCCAAAAAAGAAAGACCTGTCTTTTTCGACAGGCAAAACCCCCATCGAAACTTCTTTGATGAGAGGGGAGTGTCTCCGGTTATAGCGGTCATTCTGATGGTGGCTATAACCGTGGTGTTGGCGGCTGTGCTGTACGTGATG
>JAZGAR010000090.1:0-2309 GCA_036475875.1 Thermoplasmata archaeon | reverse complement strand
AGAGAGATTCCCACTACCGTGATCACACACTATCCCCACAGGGGGTCCACACAATTCTTTATGTCTTTCCAGCACCTTGACTAACTCTTCTGTGGTTTCTGTATCAGAAATACCGAATGCGCTATGATAAAAACTCTCAACATCTACGCACAACTCCAGGTTGAACTTATATCGGATATCGTCGATCCACACTATAAAGTCACTTCCGTCGGCACTTACGAGACCATTAGGAATACTCTGGCGTAATCTCTGGTAAAACCGGGGTCTCCTCCTTCTGATGCTAGCTTTGTACAGCCCATTGGCAATGAGAATTTCGGCCACTTTCTTGGCGCTGAGCGCTATGTTCTGCTCTGCCTTCAGCTCCCTGGTAAAGGATTTTATGCGGAGGCTCCGACCTTTGGCATTGCGCTCTCTTGCTGCACCCACTATTGCTCTCACTATATCTGCCGTCACTTTTGTGGCCTTCCCACGCCTATCAGGTAATTTCACGGGATTCATCCTATCATCAAACATCTGGTTCCACTCAGACCGAGTACTCATTTTAACAGCCAACACCCAGGATATCTCCCGAAGGGGGCGCCCCTCCTTACGAAGAAACCTTATCGCTCCACCTTTCTCCGAGCTTTGGTAGTGTTTTTTTTATTGGCCAACAGCTCATCTACACCATGAATCTTCCATGCCAATTTGCGCCCCTCATTCTCAAAACGAACATCATCATAGCGATTCTTCAATTCATCGTGCTCCGCCTTGAAACGGTTAAATGTCTCCTGCAAATCAACCCCTTCAATATCTCTGTTTTGCTCCAGCTTGTTAGCCCATTGGTAGCCTGTTTTTCGTGATATGCCTGCTTCCTCACAGATCCTCTTCACATCAGCATCTTTATCAAGACCTCTGGCCTTTAAAATCTTTCTGCCTCGGATCAGGATCGCAACCTCTTCCGGACTCAGTTTTCCTTTCATGACTGCCTCCAAAAAGCTTAAGGGGTTGGCCCAACAGATAGAGCGTCATCCTACCTCCCGGGTCTAACACCAAATTGATTAAACTACGAGATGAATTTTCCACAACATAGCAGGTTTGATCCCCTGGGTCCAGACCTTCACAGATAGACTCGAGCACTTCATCTACCATGCCGTGAAAACGCTCTGCAGGGACCAGCAGACCCCCTAGACCTTGATGGGTGCGTTCATAGTTGTAAGTTTTAATCCACTTCTTAATAGTAACCTCTGCCTCTGAAATGCCCTTAAATTCCTCACGCCTAATCAATTCTTTTTGTAGGTGTTTGTTCACAGCCTCTATCTTGCCCAAAGTCTGAGGATGATGAGGACGGGCATGGGTATTATGGATTCCTTCATCCTCTAAATAACGCTCAAAACGATTAATACCTCGCCAGGAATAAAACACAAAACCACGGTCGCTTAACATCTCCTCCATCTTACCGTAACGGTCAATCACCTCCTGGGTCAGACCAATAACCGCATCAGTCGATGTTTCACTTAAAAGGCGAAACCCAAGTATAAAACGGGAAAAATCATCAAGAAACAGCAGAAGATAAACCTTCAGTTTGTGTATGAAAAACTCCACAATGTCTATTTGAACCAATTCCAAGGGACGACTCGCTTCAAAACGATTATTTTCCTTGCCCTTTTGCTTCTTGCTCTTCCCCTGGTAACCATTCGCTACCATGATTCGTTGAACTGTACGGGTAGATATCGTCACTCCTTGCCGACGTAACTGATTGTGAACCTGACTTGGGCCGAATCCTCGATAGCGACCCCATGTCTCAAGTACCGCTTTCTCTTGCTCGGGGGTAATCTTCTTTATCCCACGACCACGAGATGGACACTGATATGATACAAATGCCTTCTCTCCCAAAGCTTCGAGCCTCTTTTGCCATTCATAGACGGTCGTGTAGTGGATCTCAGCCGACTCAGCCGCTTTCTTTATCCCCATTTCTTTCGCGCTTTCCAAAATACTCAGTTTCTGCTCCTGGGTAAAATGTTTCCTCTTTCCCATCTCACTTCCTCCTTTCTTTCATTCGGAGAAAGTGTTACCTTCTTTTATCTGATTTTTTCTGGATTCTTAGTAGCAGAAACAATTAGTGTGGATATCGCAAGCAAAGGTGGAGATATCAGTGGCCATAAGAGTTATTTATATCATCCCAAATCATCCTCACTGCAATCCGTGGCATGAAATAAGACAAAGAGCCACCGAGGCTTTAGAGGACTTACAATGGTTTTATGCCGGCGGAATGGAACTGTGCGGTTATGGGCAGAAAACTTTTGACATAGCCACCGATGAGTCAGGTCAAA
>JAZGAR010000089.1:0-3248 GCA_036475875.1 Thermoplasmata archaeon | reverse complement strand
ACATCTTCGTAGTTCACCAGATCACGGTACTTGGGCTCTGAGCGTGTTGATGTTTTTGCTCTGTGGGAAAGAGGAGGTTGCGAATCAATAATTTCTTTGGTCCCAAAATCGATGAACGTTTCAGTTTTTTTTTGAATTAAGGTGGTATCTGTATTTAACATCTGCATGCTACCCAGAAGTATTATTAAGCTAATCCCCATTAAAAGTGGGATGGGATTTTTTCTCCCCTCAAAGTTGCTTTCCCGTGATCCTTTGGGCATTCGAGCCATTTATTGTCCCCTTTTGCTTTTGGTGAAGTTTTTGCGGATTGAACGGTGATTATATGGTAAGCATCCATATTTAACCTTTCACCAGATTCTGGGCGGTGAGTCTAACAGCCTCCTTACTTCCGTATTTTGGCTTCCAACCCAAGGCCTTCATTCCTTCAATAGACAAAAGCATGGTCTTGACATCGCCTTTCCAACCCCTACCGTCATCCACACCGCCTGTCCAACTGTATTTTGCGTCCTTTAAATTCATCTCTTGGCAAACGACATCTGCAATGGTCCTCACGTCGATAAAATCCTCGGAGCCAATATTGTATATCCCGACCTTCTCCGTGGAGTTCTCATAGGCATGAACCATGCCGTTGATACAGTCGGAGATGTGGATGTAGGATTTTTTTGTGCCAGGTTCTCTACCAAGAATCTTTAGTGTGTGGGAATTTGCTCTGAGCTTGTTCACAAAATCGAATATCACGCCGTGGGTGCTTCTCGGTCCTATGACATTCGCAAAGCGGTACATCACCATATCCATGCCGAAGGTAAAGCAGTATGCAGATATCAAGGCCTCGCATGCGAGTTTTGAAGCCGCGTAGAGGGAGATCGGGATGAGGGGGCCGTAATTTTCTGGTGTGGGCACTTGAGTTGGCTCTCCATATACTGTGGATGTGGATGCAAAAGCCATGTTACTTACACCTTTTTTGCGCATTGACTCCAGCACATTGTAGGTGAGCATTATGTTCTGATCTATGTGCAGCCTCGTTTCTTTTTCACTTATTTTTACCTGGGGGTTGGCGGCAAGGTGAAAAACCACGTCGCATCCCTCCAGAACGGATGATAAGGTATCGGGTTTTAGAAGATCTATGTTCACCATCTCGATTTTCTCCTGGCTATCGGTCAAGAATTCCATCTTTCCACTGGAAAGATTATCCACGACAACAATCTCATTTCCCAGGCTGACGAGTTTGTCCACGAGATGGCTGCCTATGAATCCTGCACCCCCAGTCACCAATATTTTCTTATTCTTTAGTTCCATGTTTTCTCTCTCCATCAATTCTTTTCTAAATCTTCAGATTTTTCCTTTTTCTTACGTTTTTTCAAAATGAGCACAACTGCAAAGACGCCTATCACCACCAGTATCAGCAGACCCAGTATCTGGTTTTCAAGGAATACCGAGAAAAAGGTGTCGGCCGCATAGGCTATGAGGAAGCAGCCGGATATTGCGCCAATTATTATGGCTGCCCATACCTTGTATGGGTTCATGCCTATGGCTCTTCCTACTATGGATGCTCCCACACCACCACTCCCTTGAAACGGGAACATGACGAATAGTACCACACCCACAAAGGACAGGGCCTCGATGTATCTGTTCTCCTTCAAGACGGTACCACCCTTGCTCTCCAATCTCTTTATCCACCTGCCCATGAGAGGAATCTTCTTCGTGAAATCGAAATTCCAGATCAGGAACAGACCCGCGATTATGTCCAAGAATGCCACTGCTAGTGCTATAAGCCAAGGCTCTATAGGGACGAAGATATCAGGGTATTCGAAGGGAACAGCGCCCTCGAGTCTGTTACCAGCTATCGCCAGTGGAATGACGGATTCCTTGCCAAAAGGGGGAAAGAAGTACACCAGCATCCAAAATCCCAGGGTGGCGAATTTGTCGGTTGAGAGAAAAACGTATAAGCAAGCAATGACAAACAGGGCGATCAACCACGGGACGAAGAACTGGGCAAGTATTATGCCTCTGCTCTTCTTTTCTGGCTCGGTCTCCAAAACGTCCTTCAGTTCGTCTATTTTTATCTCTTCTTTTTCTTCTATTGTTTTTCTTGCAAGCCATGATTTTTTTTCCGGGATTGTTTCCGGAATGTCCTTTACTTCATCCAATTCCATTTCATCTTTCTTTTCGATCGTCTCCTTGGCAAGCAGTGATTCCTTTTTTGACAAAGCTCCCACTCCGAGAACGAAGGCACAAAAAGGTTTGAAACTATTAAATTGTTACTGAGTTCGGTTTTTCCTTATCCTCTTCTTTGGTATTTTCATCCCTCAACTCCCCCTCTGTTTCATCCTGCCCTTTCCCTCTCCCCTTCAACTCCTTCGCAATCTTTCTCATCTGAAGCACCATGAAAATCGAAACCAAGCACAATAAAAACACGACAACGAAGAGGATCACAAGCACCAATATCAATCCTGGAAAAATCTCCTCCTCGATAAAATGTATGATGTCGTAGTGCCCCACATCCCAAGTCACGCTCAATGTGAAGGAATTCGTGTTGACGATGTTCCCCTCCCCGTCATCGGCGCTGTAGTAAATCGTGTACGATCCCTCGTCCATTATCTTCTTGAAGGAATAGTCCTTGCCGTCCGTGTAGTTCGTGTCGGTAGGATCCACTTCCTCCATCGAATAGTCCACCTGGTCTATGAATACCTTGATGTTCGCAGGAGGATCATTATCCACATCCGTATAGGTTACAGTAAAAAGGTAGTCGATATTCGGATAGCTCTTCCTCGGGGTCACCGTGCCCTTTGAAAGCACGGGAGGAGAATTTTGGGCGAGAACCATGGGGCTGAACATGTAAAACGAGATGAACAGGACCAGCAGAAAAACAAGTACCTTAGATAGGGCTCTTCTCGTCCCTACCCTTGCTTTAAGACTCATGACTGATGGTATACCTTCGGCTATATTAACATTTTTCACGATATTATCGTTTAATGGCACTTTCAAGGGGAGATAGCTTACATGTTGACGCACTTGACACTAAACTTTGACAAAGAAAGTGCGGCTTAACACGATATTATCTCTTTCTTACAACTATAGCGGCGTGGTCCTTCTCGTATGGCTTCAAAATAACGCTCTCCAGAACTTTCAATCCCTCTTCTTTCAAACCTCTCTCAGCCTTTCTAAAGATATCCTTGGGCTTGGCGGTTACATCCACACTTCGAGCCTTGACCATCAATATCCCGAATCCCTGTGGCTTGAGGAAGTTC
>JAZGAR010000088.1:0-11324 GCA_036475875.1 Thermoplasmata archaeon | reverse complement strand
TGCCTTTCTATATATTTCTTGGTTACTTTAATTGGTGACAGACAGATAGCAATCAACCCCAATATTTATGTTGCCCCATACCATTACCTTCTTACATATTGGGGGTGAGGGACTGTGATCGAAAGAGACGAAATAAAGGAAGTCTTAAAGGAATACGACCTTGGCAAAGCAAAGCTCGGCATGATCGCTTCTCATTCGGCATTGGATGTGTGCGATGGCGCAATAGAAGAGGGCTTAAAAACCCTTGTGATATGCCAGAAAGGAAGGGAGAAGACCTACAACCGATATTTTCTAGCAAATCGAGATGGAAACGGTAATTTGATTCGCGGGGTGGTGGACAAGGCGATAGTATACGACAAGTTCAAGGATATCATGATACCCGAGAACCAAAAAATGCTCATCGACGAAAATGCGTTGTTCATTCCAAATCGCTCCTTTTCATCTTATATCGGCTTGGATGAGATTGAGAACGATTTTAAGGTGCCTATGGTGGGAAGCAGGAACCTATTGAGAACCGAAGAAAGAGGGGAGAAGCAGGACTACTATTGGCTTCTGGAAAAAGCAGGTTTACCCTTTCCAAAGAAGATTGAAAGACCCGAGGATATCGACGATCTTTGTATCGTAAAGCTCCATCATGCGGTTAAGAAACTGGAGCGCGGTTTTTTCACTGCCTCATCGTACAACGAATACCTGAAGAAATCCGAACTTCTGCTCAAGCAGAATGTAATAACTGAGGAGGATTTGAATAAAGCGAGGATAGAGCGCTACATTATCGGCCCGGTCTTCAATTTCGATTTCTTTTACTCGCCCATAGAGGACTCAGGCTCCAAAATCGAACTGCTGGGTGTGGATTGGAGGTTCGAGACAAGTCTGGATGGTCATGTGAGATTACCTGCTGCGCAACAATTGGAATTGGCTGAGGAGCAGATTGCCCCCGAGTACACTGTTTGCGGTCACAACAGTGCAACGCTTCGTGAATCTTTGCTGGAAAAGGTGTTTCCTCTGGCTGAGAGGTATGTCAAGGCGACGCAGGAGCATCATCCACCAGGCATCA
Organism: Thermoplasmata archaeon; assembly: GCA_036475875.1. Classification (GTDB taxonomy): domain Archaea; phylum Thermoplasmatota; class Thermoplasmata. Next base: position 10,270 of record JAZGAR010000088.1, on the reverse strand, counting down.
TAGGCCCGCTCTGTCTGCAAACCTGCGTGGACAAGGACCTGAACTTCTTCATATACGATGTCGCACCACGCGTGGGTGGCGGCACGAACGTACACATGTCTGTCGGGCATCCCTATGGAAACACATTGTGGAGAAAGAATATGAGCACCGGAAGAAGGCTGGCAATGGAGGTTAGGCGTGCCATTGAGATGGACAGGGTGGAGGAGATAGTGACCTAAGGGAGAGGGCAGTATGGTAACAAAGTAGTTTCACCTACCCCTCATAGATAGCCTTATAAGTTCAAAATGCGATTAATCGGGCGAATCTAAAAAAATTGGTGAATTAAATGACCGATGAAACGAAAATAGAAGAGTTGCCAGGAGTAGGACCATCAACTGCTGAAAAATTGAGAGATGCAGGTTACACGGATCTCATGGCCATAGCTGTCGAGTCCCCAAAGAACCTTGCGGAGGTGGCTGAGATAGGCGAGGCCACTGCCAACAAGATCATAAATCTCGCGAAGCACGAAGCCGATATCGGGAACTTCGAGACAGGAGACGTGTTGCTCGATAGGAGAAAGACCATCGGAAAACTCAGTTCCGGGGTCAAGGCCCTTGACGAACTAATGGGGGGAGGTTTTGAGTCTCAAGCGATTACAGAGGTATATGGGGAATTCGGCTCGGGAAAGACGCAGATAGCGCATCAGCTCGCCGTGAATATCCAATTGCCCCTAGATCAAGGTGGATTGGAAGGGGAAACTTTGATGATCGATACGGAGAACACCTTCAGGCCCGAAAGGATAGTGCAGATCGCAGGGGCTCTGGATCTTGATCCCGAGGAGGCTCTAAAAAATGTGCACGTTGCAAGAGCATTCAACTCACACCATCAGATGCTTTTGATGGACAAGGCGAAAAGACTTGCCAAAGAATTTCCTGTCAAACTTCTAATAGTCGACTCTTTGACCGCCCATTTTCGTGCCGAGTATATCGGAAGGGGGGCACTGGCTGAGCGCCAACAAAAACTCAACAGACATATGCACGACCTTCAGAGGTTCGGGGATTTGTACAATGCAGTGATCCTCGTTACAAACCAGGTCTCCGCAAAACCTGATGCATTTTTCGGAGATCCAACAAGACCTATCGGAGGCCATATCGTGGGGCACACTGCCACTTTCAGAATCTACATGAGAAAAAGTAAAGGCGGAAGGAGGATATGTAGGCTTGTTGATTCACCCAATCTACCAGACGGAGAGGCCGTTATCACGTTGTGTGAGGAGGGGATTAGGGACTAGAGCACGGGAAAAAATCCTTATGTATCCTATTAGATGATGATTTTCATGTCGAACAATTCTAAGAGATAGCAGAATATGACAGGTGATGAACCTGATCCCGATGTTTTCCACAAGTTCATGGGTTATTTGGGTAAAGGAAATACTGATAAAATTATGAGAAGGCTTCGGGGAGATTCAGATGAGGACAACCTCTAAATGATATTTTGTCCCAAGAAATACTGTGATGAAAAGTGCCGAGGACGGGGATTTCAACAGAGCCAGCAAAAACTGATCTGTTTTTGAACCCGTGACCTCCGGATTTCCCAAGGTCGCCTAAAGAGCATCAAGCCGATACCCTATGAGTCCGACGCTCCACCAGGCTGAGCCACCTCGGCACATTAAATTATGGATATCCCCCTATACAGAAACTTTGAATTCAATCTACCTTGGTTTCCTCACCTTCTTCGGTTACCTCTTCCTCTACCTCAGATGTTTCCACTTCCATGGGAATTTGTTCCTCTTCTACACCCCCGGTTTCTTCCTTCTTTGCTGGAACAGGTTCCTCTTTCTCCGCAGGTTTCTCTTCTTCCTTCTCCGTTTCACTTGGCGGCTCTACGACCTTCTCAGTTGGCATTCTCAGAACCTCAGACCTGCGTATCTCCACCCTCTTCAGGGGATAGATAAGTTTACACGCTTTCAATATATTTTTGGATATGTTGCCTGATAGCATCTCTCTTATGAATTCGCTGTACATACTTTTTGCTGCTTCCCTGTTTACCACCTTTCCCATTATGCTACGAATCGCCCGCTGCTGGGAAACCTGGATTCTTTTCTCTGTAACAGCCATGGGTTTGACTCGAATCAGGGCCTTATCCTTGGTCAACACATCAAATACACCGTCGGTTTTGGAGTGCTTTCTTCTTGTCAATCTCCTGATATAATCGCTTGTCAAGGTATGCCCAATAAATCGTGTATGAGCATCGAATCCATTCACTTCGATTATTTTAAATAAAAGCTTAATATGCATTTTTGAGAAATCGCCTGTCAAATCCTGCATCGTAATCTCGTTTACCCTACCCATCACCTTTGCTCTGTCATCGCTCAATGTCTCTGATATCTGGTCATTGTTGAACATGTCCGGTGCGATGATTCTGTACCACTCCTTCGAGCGCCACTTGTCCTTCACCTTTCGTGTGGTGGCGCGGGAGGCTCTCTTTACTGCCAATTTCCTACTCTCCTTTCTGGTGACTACCCTAATAGAGTTGATATATTTAAGTTTGTGCGATAAAATACAGGGCATTACCGTATAAAACAACGCAAGCTGGCTGTAATTCAAAAGCGTTGTTTACATTAATGCTATTTGATATTGATCATTTGGTCAGTCAAATGAGCCTTTACATGTAACCAATGGAATATTGATCTCTTCAAATACCGCTAGAACAATAAATTGAAAGAACTGTCGATATCCTGTAACAAAAGAATTAAACCCATGTAAATTATTCATGTTCCAGCCCAAAAAGCCCGGAAGAAAGCTTCGGTAGAACCCGTTACGTAAGGTGGTAACACAAGCACTTTTATGTGCATGTGGTAGGGTAAAATATAGGGCCAAGAGATAGATATCCTAAGAAGGCCTGAATATGAAAAAGGATCTGGAATCACTGGAAAACGAGATGCTCGTATGCACCCAGTGCGGCTACTGTAGGAGCGTATGCCCCATATTTGAGGATCTGGGTTGGGATTCTTCTGTTGCCAGGGGCAGGGTGATTCTAGCTTACGGTATGCTCAAGAACAGGTTCGATATCGACGATTCCGTGGTTGAGACGCTCTATCAATGCCCCACATGCGGAGATTGTGAGAGGAGATGCCCCTCGAATGTTTGTGTCGTGGATATAATCGAGGCGGCGCGCAAGGAGCTATTTGATAAGTATTCGCTTGAGAAACATAAAAGACTGGCGGAGAACATCTTGAATTGCAAAAACCCTTACGGTGAAACCGAGAAGCGGGGAGAACAATTCGGCAAAACTCCAAGAAAGGCAAAAGTTGGCTATTTCATTGGTTGCACCCCTGCCTACAGGAATCAAAATATTGCTAAAACCGCCATGTCGATACTTGACAAACTGGGCGTGGATTACACCGTCATAGACGAGGTTTGCTGCGGCAGCCCACTACAAAGAATAGGCGGGAATGACGATGACATAAAGAAGTTGGTGGATCAAAACCTGGATTCTATAAAGGAGTTGGGAATAGAAACTTTACTGTTCTCTTGCGCAGGATGCTACAACATGTTCAAGAACCATTACCCCGAGTTCAGAGAATTGAAGTTCAAACCGATGCACATCACCGAGTTTCTGGCCGAGAAGGAGCTGCCTTTGAAACCCCTACAAAAAACCATTACCTACCATGACCCATGCCATTTGGGGAGGCATGCCGGGGTTTATGATGCACCCAGAAAGATCATCCAGAAGATCCCAAAGGCTGAGTTTTCGGAAATGGAATTTAACAAAGAGACGGCAAGATGTTGCGGTGGCGGAGGAGGACTTCGAGCAGCCTTCCCAGAAATTTCGAAAAGAATCGCGGGAAAACGGGTGGAAGAGGCAAAATTTGCAGACCTGCTATTAACATCATGTCCTTTCTGTGTTAATAACCTCTCTTTTGGAAAGGAATCGACCAAAAGCGAGATTGAAATAAAAGATATCGTGGAACTTGTGGACGAGCTACTAGAAGTCACCTCGGCCAAGTGAGTCTGAGCCTGTAATTGCAGAGGTTCTCGTTCATCGTCTTCCTTTACGGCTCAGTTCAATTGCTCCAAACCCTGTGGTGTTATAGTCACCATAAAATCGTATGTTCCTAGCCAGTCGATCGTAATGTATCCTTTTTGCTCCATTTCCTTAATTAGCTCTTCAAGTTCATTGTAGGCTATGCCTTTCAGGTCCTTGAAGAGTTCGTCTCTGCTTGCTCCGATATTCCCCCTCTTTGCAGCTATTCTCAGCATGGTTTCTTCTAGGTTTTCAATCATAGTTATCAGTTCTAGTAATGATTGATTCAGATACTTTAATACCCTAGTCTCGATTATCATTAATAATTATCACAGGTGATTTTTTGCCCTATTTTCAGCAAATATTATTTTATACTCTGATAAAAGCTGATTCCTGAGGTTCTCGATCCTAAAACCGAAAGATTAAAATATACTTTAATCTATTCAAGTTTACTTTAGGGTGGTTGAGTGAAGTCCTGCAAGTTCATTGTGATTATGCTCATGCTGGGTTCGATTATCATGGCCTCTATTCCTACAATCAACTCAGAGGAAAACTCAGACATCAGCGTTGAGGTCATGATCGACTTTGGTGATGGAATCGTAGAATGGGCCGAGGTAGACCTAAGCATGAACCGCACTGCCATCAAGGCAACGGAATTGGCTTGTGAACAACTGGACTTGAATATAGTGGCCAGTTGGAGCACATGGGGTGTTTTTGTCTACGAGATCGGCGGCATAGCTTCACCTCCTGATTGGAGCTGGTGGTGGGAGTTCTTGATTTGGAACGACGTACAATATGTCTGGGAATCCTCTATGGTTGGAGCCAGCGATTTAGAACTTGAAGAGGGGAGTATTATAGGATGGCATCCCAACTCCTCAACACCTGGTGGCACGCCCTCAATGAAATACCCATGGACGAGTTTTCAGCATGATGCTCTTAATTTAGGCTCAACAAAAGATAAAGGGCCTTCAACCAATTCGGTTTTGTGGGTGTATGATACCGAAACCTTAGAAATGCCTTCCTCACCTGTAATAGGGGGTAAAAAGGTCATCGTAAACAATTGGGGCGGTGTTTTTTGCTTGAATGAAGAAGGCGATCTCCTGTGGAAGAATTCCGAGGTTAAAGGCAGTTACTCACCTGCCATAGGTCATGGTAAGGTTCTCGTGGGAGGAAAGGACGGATACTTGTATGCCCTGAACCTGAGCAACGGTGGTATTTTGTGGAAAACTATGATTACCTCTCATCCCGGCCTCTCGGGCGTAACATCTCCACCGACGATTATCAACGGCAAGGTTTTTCTCGGTTCGTTCAATTTCAGTGGTGGCACAGGTTATCTTTACTGTCTGGACGAGGATAATGGAAACGTACTATGGAGGAACACAACTTTCAGTTCGGTCCATTTTTCCTCACCAAGTATCTCAGAAGACAGGGTTTATGTGGGTACAATGGGCCTCTACAACTCTACAACCTTACAATGGAGTTCCCCTTTTGGCCTTTACGCCTTCGATGCCAGAAATGGCGAGATGATTTGGAACTTCTCGGTAGAAGGTTCTGTGGGTTCCTCGCCAACCATAGCTGGTGACAGGGTTCTTTTCACCTCCAAGGACGGTTACCTATACAGCCTGAACAAGACAAACGGTAATTTGATCTGGAAAAAGAACATCGGGAGCAGCGTTTCTTCCCCAGCCTTTTGGCAAGGTGCCATTTTTGTTGGCTCCGGGGAGATGAGCGGCCAGGGAAAGTTCTATTCCTTTGATCTGGAAGGAAATCCATTGTGGGAGTTTATACCTAACGGCGCAGTCCAGTCCTCTCCTGCTGTTGCCGGAAATTTTGTCTACTTCGCCACGAACGTGCAGAACGGTACGATCTATTGCCTGAATCTGAGCAATGGCCAGTTGGTTTGGCAATTTAAGCCCTGGCCTGAACAATTCATAATCTCTTCTCCTGCTATAGTTAGGGGGAAAGTGTTCATAGCATCTGATAATGGCAGATTATACTGCCTTGGTGGTAACCCGAAAAAAATCACAGTTGATGGAATCGATTCGACAGAGGTTATCCATGTTGGCGAAGACGTGGAGATCTTTCACAAAGACGAAGAAAACAAGCTGATTATTACAAGTATCGATGCAAACGTGGTTACCTTGAAGATCGATTCCCTCCCACTGACCGTGGAGGTGAATGTAGGCAAAACCAAGAAGTTGGATACCGATGGCAACGGTAAAAACGACCTCTCGATAACCGTCAACAACGTGAACTCCACATCCCAAACCGCATCTCTGACGGTAAAAGCCCTTGCTGAGTCGCAGGATACGGGCATGAATGTAAATCCCATTTTGACGTTCGTTATCATAATAATCGTTATTAGTTTCATAGTCTTGGGGATCACAGTTAATCTGAAACGACGAAGATAGCTTCTGGATATGACGGGCAATAAGGGCGTTATAATGGAAAAAACGAAGGATAAGAAAAGAACAGCAATAGAGGCGATCGTATTGGTGTCTGTTCTAGCCATGGCCTTCATGGGTCTATGGTTCTTGGCTGAATATATTGGGGAAAGCCATGAGGTTAAACCCGTCAATAGCCCCATTAACGTGAGCCTCAGGATAATCGGCGGGGGCTGGGTAATAGACTATCGGGATGTACATACCCCCAACAACACGGTGTACAAACTATTATTGGAGTGCGGGAATAGATACAATTTCTCAGTGAGTTACACCCACTGGTCGGGATATAATTCCGTATTCATAAATTCCATAAACGGAACAGAGAACGGAGAGAACGACCTGTGGTGGCAGTATTACGTAAACGATGTTTACGGCGAGGTAGGATGCGATAGAAAGGAGATATTTGATGGAGATTCGATTGAGTGGAGGTTTGAAGAGCCCGGACAATAGGGAGTGAGGGTAAACAGCTTTGGGAGATGGTTTGATGATTAAATTGCCCATAAAAACAGATATGAACAAGGTGAGTGTAGCTACGCTGTTGGTGATCATAGGCATTTGCGGGCGGATATTGCTCATATCATATGCCAACATAGAAACTGTACTGGCAATTGCACTTCTCTCGGGAATCATTCTCGGCGGTTATTATTGCATCCTCGTGCCTTTTACGGTGATGCTGATTTCCGATTGGTGGATATACACCTTCACCGATTACGGCGTCGGGTTTGGAATGGGGGCGATAATCGGCCTGACTTTCTTTACCTGGTCGGGATATGTCCTAATCGGCCTCATGGGAAGGTTCATAAAACCCAGGGTTGCGTACACTGTGAAGGGTGTTGCAGTGGTTGTGGCTGTGGGCCTTATCGCAACTCTGACATATGACTTCTGGACCATGATAGGCTTCTGGTTCTTTTTGACGAATCGCACCTTAGAATCACTTGGCATGGTTCTCATTGCGCAGATCCCATTCACCATATGGCATCTGATGAGCTCCCTCATATTCGTGCCTCTCTTCACAACAATATTCATGTATGTTCATGAGCACGGAGTGCCCTATCTAAACGCCATCATCTCACCTTCGGAAAATCGAGGTGGAACTGTATGAAAATCCTTAGGGACCTGAGATTGAGCACCGAGCTTTTGGTTCTTTTGGAGGTGATCAACGATCCCCATGTCAAGCTTAAAACCATCGCAGAGAAACTGGACATCACCGTTCAAGGTGCCTCGGAATACTTGAGAAGAATGAAAAAGGAGGGCTTTATCCAGAGTATAGGGGGGGAATACAGGGCCACTAAAAAAGGAATCGAGTTTTTGCATTCCAATTTCTCCGAGCTCAAGGAATTCGTGGATTTGAAGATCGCCGAGTTGAACATAATCGATGTCTGTGCCGCGATAGCCAAAACCCAAATCAAAGAAGGAGATGAAGTGGGTCTCTTCATGGAGAACGGTGTGCTTACCGCCTATTCCAAAAGGGATTCCCAGTCAAAAGGCATTGCGCTTTCGGATGCGGACATAGACGAGGATGCGGCCATAAAAAATTTGGGGGGGATGGTCTCCCTCTCTCCAGGAATAATGCACATAGTGAAGTTGCCATCCATCCGTGAAGGGGGGAGCAACTTGGTTTCTATCGAAGAAGTTAAAAAACTCTATAAAGAGCTCAATCCCGGTAAGATCGGGGCCATGGACGTGGTTTCGATAGCGGTGTTAAAAAAGGCAGGTATCGAACCCGATTTCGAGTTCGCAACGCTCAGCGCGTCCATAGAGGCCCTTGAAAAAGGCCTTGATGTCATGCTTTTTGTTTCAAGTGACCAGGTTCATCTCGTGGCCTCAACCATCGAAGGCATCAACAGCTACATCGAGGATAAGATCCTTTACGAGATCGTTAATCCAAGAAAATAGCCCTCATTCGCCTTTGAGCTTGTAGACCTTATCATTGGACCTGACGCGCTCTTTTACCTTGATTCCCACGCCCTGGCCCACTGTGACTACTTCCACCTTGACGTTGTCGATCTCCATGGACTCTATCTTTTGTGTAAAATCGGTGGTCTCGCCCTTTATATGGATGGTATCCCCAACTCTAAGCTCTCCGGATGTTATGTTTATGGCCGCGACGCTGGGCTTTGCAAAGAAGTGGAAGACTCTCCCGATTTCCTCTTCCTCATCCATTCTTTCACCTAAGGTTTGTAATATGTTTCGCGCTTAAAAAGATTGCCATTAATATGGTTGGCACTGGAGACTTTCTAAGAAAAAAAGGAAATGAAAAGGGGATGTACCCCTTTATTCCGGTGGTTTATCGTCTGGTGCTGGTGGCCCTACATCTTCCTCTGGGGCCGGGGATGGCTCGTCCGCTGGAGATGGTTCTGGCGGTGTGTATTCATCTTCAAATGGTTCATAGGGCTTTTCGCTTGACTCGGGCTTTCCTCTACCTTTTCCACCAAGCCCGAATCCGATTAGGAACACTATGAAGGCGATGATGAGGAAGATTATCGCATACAGCACCACAGACCAGTCCATATCCTCTTCTTCTTCGCTGGGCGGTGTGTATTCGCCCCCGGCATCTTTTGTTCGAAGGGTGAGGGTAGTGGAACCAAATCCTGGGAATCCGTTTGAATCTGTGTAGCTATACTGTAATATCTCATAATATGGCATTCCGGTTATCATGTATCTATCTGTTATCATTTCGAACTGTATTGGATCTGAAGTGGCTCCAGGTGCCAGTTCCGGAATGTACACCATCCAGATTTTTGCTGATGGGGAAGAAAGGGAGCGTTCGATGTATAAATGTAGGTCCACGATATCATTTGCGTCATCGATGGAGAGTTCGCTGAGTTCTATCCCTGAGGTCCTATTGTCCTCTTCGTCATCGGAACCGAACTTGACGGCATCGACGAAAGCGTCGATGATCTGGAATTGGTTGTTATACATGGCCCCTGTAAGGGTGAATGTAATAAATCTCGCTGTGTCATCTCCGTTATTCGTGACCCTAACTTCCAACATGAAGGGCTCTCCTGGCACGATATCTTCTGCGACGACTGAGGTGATTGTTATAAAGGCCGGAATCGGGTTTACCGTTATCCGCACAGAGAGGTTTCCAGTCACATCTTCTCTAAGTGTCTCTTTTACTCCTACTAAATTTATTGGCAATTGGTAAATCCCTGCTTGGGCACCATCTCGGATATTCACCCGGAATATTCTTGTAACAGTTGCACCTGAGTTAAAGTTGGCTATTTCTTCCTCTTCTGACCAGCCCTGTGTTGAGTCTATTGCGTTTTCGAAGGGGTCGGCGGACGATGTTCTCAGTTTGAGCACAACATCATCCAGATTGTACGCCTCGTTGTTTGTGAATTGCACTGGAATCGATATATCTCTTAAATCACCACCTAGTGAAATCATTGGACCAACGTATACCGCGTCTATGTTCAGCTCTGCAGCGGGAGTTACCTCGATGAAGATGAAAGCTCCTGTGTGGGAGTTTACCTCGAATTCATTTGCATCCATAACCAATACGCCGGATACTCGCTCTTCATACGGTGGGTTTGGCGCTGGGCCATTATACCAATCACCATCGACATCCACAACTCGAGTTTCAGTTAGAAGTTCACCGCCGTCGCTGTAATAACCCTGCCAGTCAAACAATATCTTGTGGTCTCCAGGGGGTATATTGGTATCAAATGCCACACGTAGTACTGCATCGAATGTATTTCCTGGCGAATCTTTGCTTAGATCGCCGATACTTGTCCATTGATCGGTGATAACCGTTCCACCTCCCTCATAATAGTCATCTGGGATCATGAGGTATACCAATGATTCATCGGCAATTTTCA
>JAZGAR010000087.1:0-14894 GCA_036475875.1 Thermoplasmata archaeon | reverse complement strand
ACAGTCTCAGCCTCAACCGTCAGGGCAGGGACGGGAGAATTCATCTACATCCATGTCAACGGCGATGACACTGAGGATCCCGAAAGTGACCTGGTACTCATAGTGGAGCATCGATACGGCACCGAGTCGTGGAAATCCGATTTCATCAGCGGCTCAACATCCTACGACTCCCAGGGGTGGCTGAAGATAAAGTTCCAACCTGATAGCAACGCCCAGCTTGGTGATTATGATTTCAGGGCCCGGGTCAGAGATACGGATGGCGATATCAGCACCGACTGGGTTCAGATAGACAACGCGGTGGAGGTTCTTAACCCGGAGCCAGACCTTGAAGATGTTACATTGAGTGCCAATGAGGTTTACAGAGGCGAAACCCTGTACATATTCCTCAACGCCTTTGACCTGTCAGATGATGAGTCGGATTTGGAACCGGAAATACAATATCTCCCGCCTGGTGGAAGTTGGACTGATATACCACGCTCAAAAATGTCCTATGATGCCGCTGAAGAATATTGGGTAATTGAGTTCATCACAGAAGGTAATCTGGAGGTAGGTATCTACGAATTCAAGGCCAGGGTCAAAAACACGGCTCAGGGCTACAGTGACGGGGGAAATTGGGAAACAGGGTCGAAATGGACAACGGGTAACACAGCAGAAGTGAAGAACAATCTCCCGACAGCATCCGACCTGAGAGCCGATGTTCCAGACACTGTGGAAAGAGGCGACACCATATACATATTTGCAAAAGGGGAAGATCAGGAAACCCAATCCAGAAACCTAATTCCACACTTTGAGTACAGGGAGGAAGGTGGAGGTTGGGAAAACGAGTACCTGATCAATGAAAGGCCTCCAACCGGCGTGGAATGGAGAATCACCTTTTCACCACCTGCAGACGATGATTTTGAACTAGGCGACTACGACTTCAGGGTTTGGTTCACCGATGAAGAAGACAACAGCAATATCGTAACGGTGGATGATATGGTGAAAGTCCTGAATGTGGTGCCGACGGTGGATGCTCTCAACATACCCTCCAGAGAGGGGGATCGTCTGGAAGATTTAATCATAACAGCCGACGGTACGGATCCTGACGGCAGTGTGGCCGCTAATCCCCCGACCTTCCAATACAAAGGTCCAACTGGCGATTGGAAAGGTGTGGAAGACAGTGGTAGTTATTTCCAGGACACACCTAATTGGTATAATGGGCAGTGGCAGATAACGTTCAAACCGCCTGCTGATGCGGATATCGGCAAATACAGTTTCAGAGTGCAGTTCACCGACGGTGTGGATACGAGCGAGTGGCTGACAAGGGACAACTACTACGACTTGAAGAACAACGAGCCTGAGGTGGAGATCGAAACTCCTCCAGGCGAGCAGCCATCTACGGTAAGTTTCATAGCCACAGCATCAGACGATGAAGACTCCACGTTGATCTGGGAATGGGATTTCGGCGATGGTTCAGACACCTCAAGCGAAGAATCACCGAGCCACACCTACGGAAAGGCAGGCACTTATATCGTTGAACTCACAGTGACTGATAGCGAAGGGGACTGGTCAAAAGACAGTATAACTATTACAATTACGGAGGGGGCAGGAGGGGATGAATTCCCCATGGTGCTGCTCCTCCTATTACTGATAATCATCGTGGTGACCGTGCTATTATTGGTTCTGTTGCTCACCAGGAAAAAGAAGAAGCCTGAGGAGATACCGCCTGCAGTTCCGGGAGTAGCCCCAGGAGTCCCAGGACCGCCAGGGGTAGCCATGGCCCCAGGACCACCTCCGGCTGTTCCAGGAGCCCCGGAAGCACCACCTGCTGCTATTCCAGCAGCAGTTCCAGGAGCACCACCTGCTGCAATTCCTGCCGCAATCCCAGCGGCAGCGCCGCCAAAGGAGGCGGCAAAAGCGGGGCAGCAGATCAAATGTCCGAAGTGTGGCACGGCATTTGCAGTGGAAAGCACTGAAAGACCTATTACGATCGAATGTCCCAGTTGCCATGCTAAAGGCAAGTTGACCTAGCTTTCATGAGGGGCCATCTAAGCGTCCCTCCTCTGAAATTTTTTTATTCTACCACCGCATTACGCCAAGCGTTTGAGGGGCCAAGATGAAGGTTATCAGTGCCGGCAGGCTCAAAGAGGACAGGTACGAGCGATCAAAGCGAATCAAGTGGCTGGATCTCAATTCGATTAAAAAAGCTAAAATACTGGTCGTTGGCGCAGGCGCTATCGGTAACGAGGTTTGCAAGAACCTGGTGCTCTCTGGGTACAAGAACATCACCATCGTGGACATGGACCACATCGAGCGCTCGAACTTGAACCGTTGCCTGTTCTTTTCAGATATGGATGCCGACAAAAAGAGGTTAAAAGCCGAGGTTGTGGCAGAGAAACTCAAAATGCTGAATGAAAATGTGAACATTTCACATTTTGCAAAGAGGATTCAAGAATTCCCAGAGGACTTCATACCATCCCATGATCTGGTTTTCGGAAGTCTGGATAATATAGCCGCGAGACTTCATGTGAACGCGTTTTGCTATCATCATCACATCCCCTACATAGACGGCGCCACGGACGGTTTCATAGGAAAGGTCCAGGTTGTCAAGGCTCCAGACACTCCTTGTCTGGAATGCACGATGAACAAAACCCATATGAAGGTGCTCGATAAACGATTCAGTTGCACGGGAAGGGATGTAACCTTCTTCGAAGACAAGCTTCCGGCAGAAATTACAACCACCAGCGTCATTGCTGCTGTGCAGGTCAGGGAGGGATTAAAAATCTCATGTGGAAGAGAAGGTATGCTTCTTTGCAAGATATTCTACTACAACGGTGTTAAGAACATCTCGGATGTTTTTGATATAGACATAAATCCCGACTGTCCGCATCATGGTTAAGGAAATCTAAAGACCGCAAAGCGCTGAGGCAAGGGAAATCGAGTTCAAGTAGTCTTTTTTGGCACGGGATGTGTCCACAAAAACCTTATGGATGTTCACTACAGGCGCACCCATGCCTTTTACCCCACCGAAAAAGTGTAGAGCGCGAAATATCAGGTTTCCAGAGATACCATCTGGAGAGATCACAATATTCGATTCCTTCAGGGCATTTTCAAGTAGGATGCCGAAGTGCTCTGTTCGTATTCCCTTCTCCAAAGCTAGCCTCGTTAATTCCTCACCTTGAGTGAGGGTTTCATCGATCTTTAAACCCCTTCCGAAATCCTCTAATCTACCTCCTGACAGCACCCCTACCTTTGGCTCGACATTGAATTTTCCCAGTAGTTCACAACCTCTGGTTATGAGTTCCAATTTCTCTTCTATGCTATCACCTTCATCTATACCACCAGGTGCAAGTAGAACCAATCTCACATCTTCCATCATAAGAAAGGCTATCCTCAATATCTTTTCAACTCCGAACTTGGATTTTAAGGCATCAAGAACCGTTTTTGCCTCGAGGGTGCCTCTCACAGCAGCCTCTATATTTCCATTTTTCAGGGCCGCTACCAACCTTTGGGCATCGTCGAATATCTCCAAGTCTGCAAAACCCTCTTTTTGAGCGCATTCAACACTTCTTTCTATTATACCTTCTCCACCGTCACCTAGTCCGATCTTGGCCCTGTTCTTTCTGGCCATTTTCTGTATTTGGCTCAATGAAAGCATATTTTTCACGGTTTCATACTCCTCTTGATGAAGAAAGCGTAGCTGGATTGTGTTTGCGCTTCAAAGGAAACCCGAACATCCTGCAAATCTTTGCAACCTCTTTGCATTTCTTTGTCGGGTATGCGCTGTAGGGATTGGGATCCGATAGGAGAAAATAAAGGGCGTTTATGACAGCCGCCAGCTTCGTATTTGGAAGCCATCTCTTCCCTAAAATGCTCACACACACCTTACCCTTCTTGTGCGGGATAATGTTCGGGTGGGAAATATCCGTAAGCCAGGTAACTGTTGGAGGTTTGTATGGGTGAAGGTAGGATAAGACCATTTTGAACTCATGCCATTTCACATACTCTGTAAAAGGCCACACTCCTCTGTCAGCCAATTCCTTAACATGGCCCCTCTCGCATCTCAGCCTGCCATTATATGTCATCAGATCGATCATCTTTACCAAAGGAAACTGTGTCCTCAAGTACCTGTACTCCGTCATCAACTCGTTCTCATCCATTGTAGCTTGAATGTGCTTAGGCATGAGCGCTATTACATCAAAATCGCCTAAACCTAAATCACCTAAAACTTTCTCATCCCCCAAAACCTCCCCTTGAAAAATCAAGTTAATGCCCTTCTCTTCGAGTTTTTTAATCTCGCATAGAAACTCCTTGACCATCCAAACCGACCAATGTGGCTCTAAGTCGAGTGTTATCGAGAAACCTTCACCGATTGGAGTTTGGACAACAATACGCATTCATTATCTCCGAGTTTGTACGAATGCTTGAATATTTATAGCTTTCGCAGATCCGTTCTTAGCCAGGGGGTAGAGCAGGATGTTAAATGGCTGTCTCGAAAAACATCATTGGCTCAGCGCCTTATGTCCTTGATGATCCTCACAGTAGGTTTGTCATTCTTTCCATTTAACGAATCGAGATCCTCGGGCACATAAGTTCCTCTCAACCCACAAGTAGGGCATGTAATCGCCCCTTTGGCAAATTTCCTGTTAACCTCGAACATCGCATTGCATCTTGGGCATATGAGTCCTTCTTCTGGAAACCGACATTCCACCAGTCTATCTGACTGGTGGTTAAGACTGGCGGATACTGTGCCATCCGGCACTGTCTCCCCAGGATGCCGACGCATTCCTGTGGACTTAGTGTGCAGAACCACTGGTCCGTTAGATGCCACTGGTCTATTGACCAGTGGTTCTGCACACTCTTGGTAGGGACTTGGGGCATCCGTTAAAAGATATTTTTGGGACAATATTTTCTGTCTTGCCTTCCAGGTCTGTCTCCAATCGATGAAGGAGAGCGCTGTTGTGAATAAGAACAAGGGCAGGAGAAAGAAAACGAGGACAATCATCTCGATATGCGCCTCGCCGTAATTATTTACATGTACGGTCGTATTGAATTCGCTGGATAGATAAGCAGATAAAAACAGCCACAACAACAGCAGAAAAGATCCGAGCATGAGAAAATCTCCAAAAAGTCTCAGGCGTTTGATGGTATCGATTTTCCCGACCATGGTTACCCGGTCCAAATACGCACTGGTATCTATATACCCTGGTTTATTTAGAGTTGTTGGTTGCCTATTCAACTCTCCTTTAGGATGTTGAAATCTTTATTCGCTTATAAAAAAGTTGTTTGGTAATTATCATGAAAATATCCTAGGTTTACCTATTTAGAGGAAAAATCTTCGTTGGACGAAAGATTTCTAATACCTCAAAACAATGTGGGATTGTGCTAAGATGTTAAGGCTCATTAATCTGGGTAAAACGAATAGACCAAATGAGCCTCACATGAAATCATCTCAAAATACAAATATCGGGGAACGATGATTTACATGGGAGTGAACATATCCGATATAGTGCCGAGAGCGAAGAGGAGTTTAACCGACCTCAAGGGCAAATGGGTTGCCATCGATGCCTACAACACCCTCTATCAGTTCCTTTCAATAATCAGGCAGCCTGACGGCACACCACTGAAGGATTCACAAGGGAGAACGACATCCCATTTGACTGGTTTACTCTACAGAACCACCAACCTCATGGAGACCGGGGTGAAGCTCGTGTATGTCTTCGATGGGAAACCACATGATCTGAAAAGCGATACAATCGAGGGGAGAAGGCAAATAAAAGAAAAGGCCAAAGAGGAATGGAAAACCGCCTTGGAGAAAGGTGATTTGGAAAGGGCCAGAACCAAGGCCCAACAGACCTCTGTACTAACATCGGATATGGTAGATGCATCGAATGAACTGCTGCGATGTTTGGGAATACCGTGTGTCCAATCTCCGAGGGATGGCGAGGCACAGGCAAGCTACATGGCCAGCAAAGGTCACGTTTGGGCTGCCGCATCACAGGATTTCGATTCCCTGCTCTTTGGTGCTCCAACGCTTATAAGAAATCTTACGATAACCGGTAAAAGAAAACTTCCGCGACGAAGAGAATATGTAAATGTGGAGCCTGAAGAGGTAACTCTTGATGAAACCCTGACTTCTCTTGAAATAAAGAGGGATCAGCTCATCGATCTAGCAATACTCGTTGGTACAGACTTCAATGAGGGGATAAAGGGTATCGGCCCAAAAAAGGCCCAGAAACTCATAAAAAAGCACAAGAACCTCGAAAAAGTAATAGAGGAAAAAGGGTTCACAATTGAAAACTTTGAAGAGGTAAGAAATATATTCTTAAAGCCCGATGTTACAGACGAGTATGAAATATCTCTTGGCAAAATCGATGTCGATGGCGTTATGAAACTGCTTGTAGATAATTACGATTTTTCTGAAGGCAGGGTAAGGGGCGCCTTGGAGAAGGTCGAAATTAGCAGAAGGAGCGAAGTCCAGAAGAAATTGGACGAGTGGTCATAGAGGGTGATAACACGGACAAAACCGAGAAAATAACGGCTCAATTCGAGCGTAAAAAAGATAAGATTTTCACACCAAAGGACCTGGAAAAGGTCTGCAAGGTGGATATCGATCGCGTGAGGGTCATACTCTCAAAGCTGCTGAAGAACAAGAAGATAGTGCGGGTTTCTAGAGGCAAATATCGGTATGCCAAGCCTCCCAAGCGTGTGAAACCTGCCAAACCATCTCGGCGCTTATCGAAAGACAAGATAAAGAGTTACCTCACGACCCTTGAAAAGACCTGCGAGATAGCGATTCATGAGCTCATGCTGACAGAACCTTTGGTTGGAAAGGAAGATAAGGCGGAAATCGAGCATCAAATGGCATATTTTGCCAGATACCTGATCAAATCACGTTGGGAGTTGAAACACGGCTCCAAAGATCTCGTGGATGTGGATGAAAAGGTGTTCAATAAGGCAAGAAGGATTCATGAGTGGTCTAAATTCGTCTTCGAGAAGAGTCAAGCGAAGAAAAAATGAATGTTGCCCGTGATTTGCTTTTATACGCCAATATCCCAGCAAAACCTTATTATGCAACATATTTCATTATCCCAAATCCAGAGGGATTATCTTGGCCGAGGAAAACGACAAGTCTTTAAAAGAAGAGATTCTAGCGGACTACTATGGCGATGAAGGCGTAACAGCTCTGATCACGATGAAAGTGGATACGAAGAATGTAGGATCTCTAGCAACTGCGATTTCGAAATTCGAGAATGTAGAGGACGTATTTTTGGTAACAGGTGATATCGATATCATAGCAAAGGCGCACTTTAAGAATTATGATAGTTGCAACGAATTCATATTAAATTCTGTTAGATCGATGACGGGTGTCAAAGACACGAAAACACTGATGGTCGTGACCACATACAAGGAGCGGGGCGCTAAAAGGCAAGTATAGAAACGCAAGTAGACACTAATATCCCTAATTTCGTCTGATTGAGCCCATAATACCGCTATTTTTCGTTGTATTCCTCACTCATTCAATTTCGATCTCGCCTTTCACGAGTTTTATATCTATCTCAAAGACCTTTCAAAAGATTTAAGTGAAGATTTGCGTTACAGGTCTTTGATGCGGTTCCTTAAAGAGGTGATCTTATGGCAGATATCACGGCAAGAATGGATCAGGTCATTGAAGTCTTGGATCAGCTTGCCGAAGACACCTCTGTCCCAAGGAATATTAGGAGGGGCGCAACTCAAGCAAAGGAAATTTTACTGAATTCCAACGACGCATTGGATCTAAGAACCGCAAGCGCAGTGTTCATTTTGGACGAACTTGCCAATGATCCAAATATACCGTTACATGGCAGGACACTCATATGGAACATAATAACGCAGCTTGAGACCTTAAAATAGATCAATATTTATTGGACTATAGCTAGCCTGAAACCGTTATATATATTATTTGGGAAAGCGATAGGGAAAATATGCTGCTCATCAGAGATTTTCACTCCAAGGACCTATCGCAGGTCACAGAATTAATCGCCGACACCTTTAATAGGAATTATAACCCTGGATTTTATTTTTCCCTCCGGGAGAGATGGAAGAGCGGTTTCTTGGTTGCTGCGGATGAAGGAGGCGTGGTGGGTGTTCTCGTTGCCGTAATCTCTGCACCAAAGGAGGCGAGGATTCTTTTAATGGCGGTGCGCCCCATATATCGTAACAGGGACATAGGCACCATGCTACTCAACGAGTTCATTTCAAGATGCGTTAGATTGGACCTCAAGGCTGTGAACTTGGAGGTAAGGATCAGCAATGAAAAGGCAATACGCTTCTACGATACAAAAGGTTTCAATTTCATATCACTCTTGCCCTCCTATTACGAGGATGGTGAGGCAGGGTACCTCATGAGAAAAGTTCTGTAGGATATTGCCCGATTAGAGCCCTTATTCATATCCCTTCTTATCATCGTAGGAATACCGGTTCCAAAAGTGATATGGGCTCATTTCCTTCTGCGAACTGGTAATATCCGTTGAAAGGCCGGCATAATACGAACCATGTCTCTCCTTAATCTGATCTTCGATGGTTTTGCTGCGCTTCATGGCCTGTTTGATGTGTTTCGCCTCTATGAACTCCTCATTATCTATCACAGCGATATCCCCCGCAGCCCGAATTAACCCACCCATCTCTCTTAGGCGTAGGCTCAGGGCATGGTTCTTATTATCGATTTCCTTTGCCCTCCTCTTTGACTCTTGGATGATGGCACGTACCGCCTCTCTGGTTGCATGAGGAATCTTGCGGTCCATTATGATCTCCTGCGCCACGAATTGTGCCATCCTTGTGCGGTTTACCTCGTTGTCCTCCATGGTCGTTTCTACAAGTATTTCGTATCCTGAACCTATGATGCGCGATCTTAGTGGGGAGAGTATACTGTGCAGATCCTGAATATTGCATGCCCCAACAAATATGAAATCACAGGGAACATTGTTGACTTTTACACTGGCTCCAGAACTCTGAGGATTTCTCGCTGTAATCGGGAACTGCTTTTCCTGCATCGCTGTGAGAATGTACCGCTGTAAATGTCCTAGATGTGGAAGTTCATCCATGAATAACACCCCTTGATGTGCTTCATGTATGGAACCTGGAACAACTCTATCAAAGGGTTGAACGCCTAATTGGGGGTGTCCTCCATATGGATCGTGTTTCACATCCCCTAACAGCTCGGTTTCGCTGGCTCCGGTGGAAAGAACAACTGGCTTTCTTTCCAATGGAACTAGGACCTTTCTTGGATCCACCTTCTCAAATTCTCTGCGTTTTTCAAGGGCCTTCTGATCCAGAACCTTGATCATGTTCCCAGCGCGTTCGAATACCACGACCTCCTCCTTGCCGAAGCGTTTTCTGGTTGTTGTCACTCTTTCATTCTTTTTACCAAGTTGTCCCACCGTGACTTCGATGAGCCCGCCAAAAATATCGCTGAATGGGTTGTTCCCCCCTTTTGGCCCGACGATCTTCAACTCGCCGCATTTTGGACAAAAACGTTCAGATGCCGAAGAATACGCACCGCAACTCATGCACTTGTATCCCAATTTCTCGGCAACATTTATGGGCGCCTCCTTGGGGTCGATGAGCTCTCCTTCTGCGAATTCTTTTGTCTTCCTCTCCTTTAAAACATCTTCCTTGCCTTTGACTTCCACAAAGGGTCTTTCTGGATTTTCGGGGTTGTGAACCACCCTCACCTCTTCTGTTGGCAAAGGTAGATGCAACGATAACGCCTGGGCGATCATGGATTTTCCTGTTCCGGGAGGACCGACAAGTAGGAAATGCCTCCGTTGGGAAGCAGCAACATAGGCGAGTTTTACTGCCTCGTGCTGGCCTATCACCCTCTGGAGCGGATCTTGGGGTATTTGTATATCCGCGGTTGTGGTTATGGTATCGATATATGTGATTTTTGCCTCTTCGGGCTTTTCCTTTGAAGCCTTGAACTTATCCATTTCAACACTGACCCAATTTTTTGTGCGTTTTTATACCCTCTCTTCTTTATTTATGGTTTTTTGCCATAGGCAAGTATTATCGGCAATCTCTATAGGGGGTCCTAACTCAAATCATTTTTGGTCAGAATCTCTATTGAAGTCAACTGTTTGGACACGTTGCCCAATTTACTGCCCACAATGGTGGAAATGCCCTTCTCAGCCGCGATATCCACCAGTCTCTGGGTGATTATGCCGTCAAACACCAGAGCCTTGATGTTGTTTGAGGTTTTCTTGAGTGTTTCGGCCAGGGTTCTTACTGGTGTTTCATCCACAACCGAACCGGTTGGGTTGAGCATCTGGGCCTTGGAACTTCCTGTCAAATTGTCCAGAATGCTCTTATATTTAAGCTGTTGCTCTGATAGAGTCTTCGTTTTTCTGCCGACTTCTGTAGTAATCGGTGCTCTCCTAGCAGTGCCCCTTTTACTTGTGGCTCTCGCGGATTTGTCTTTTTGACTTTTGCCAGGCCGCAGGTTCGCGCCGACTCTGTCGTTGTTTTTTGAGTTTGCGAAAGACGAATCGATACCCTCTAGGCCGTACATCTCTACAAATTGCTCTGCTGGGATCTTGTTTCTCATCCCCTTCATGATCTGTTTCTGGGTCAAATCTTCCACTTCTCTGGTCTGCGGTGCCCTTGCGACGAAGTCCACTTCTGCCACCTGCAACAGTTCTCTGAGAATTAGTTCTCCGCCTCTATCACCGTCCACGAAAGCGGTTACAACTCTCTCTCTCGAAAGGTCTTGAATGGTCTTAGGAATATTCGTTCCTTCCACCGCAACAGCGTTCTTTATGCCATGTTTTAGGAGGTTCAGCACATCTGACCTTCCCTCAACGACTATTATGGCGTCAGAAGTGGGAACATTCGGCCCAGCAGGACACTTGTCCTTTCCATAGTGAATGATCTCCTCAACCTGTACCGACTGTCGAACCGACGCTGTTAGGCTTATACCTGAACTATTGGATTCAGCAATGAGTGTGGAAAGGAGAACCTTTGCCCTATCCACTATCTTCTTCTTTTTAGCAAGCCTCACATCCTCCACTTTGGTGATCAATATAGTGGCTCTGCACGGCCCTACCCTATCTATGGTTTCCAGGGCTGAAGCAAGGATGACCGTCTCCACCTGATCCAGGCTTGAAGGAATTGTAATTTCACCCTCTGATTTACCTTTGTTTTGGCCTATTTCCACCTCAATTCTCCCAATTCTTCCACTTTTCTGCATATCTCTCAAATCCAGTTCGTTTCCTAATAGTCCTTCAGTTTGTCCGAATATAGCTCCGACCACATCAGGTTTTTCAACTATGCCCTCAGCAATAATGCTGGCTTTTATCATATACTTGGTAGTACTTGGATCGATATTCATATATTTCACCTCTTTATATCGGGTTTTTCAAGAAAAATGACCTTTTTCATAAGGCTTAGAGACATGGTTTTCTTCCCTTTAAGAGAGAAACTTTTTGCGTTTTTCCCGTAGCAAAGTGAGTTAATGTCTCAAACCAGGTAATATTAACGCGTGATGAATGAGATTGATATTAGCATCATACATTCAAAGTCATTTTTCCGCATCACCCTATTACCCCTTAGTTTATTTAAAAGTTTCGTTATGGAGTTTTTTACCTTTGAAAGCCGCAATTTCGCCTTGAAACATCGTTTTACTTAGGATACACATACTTGTAATGATAATATTTCAAATTCTGCAATGTTATCCTAATAATTGGCGAATTTCCAGCAATATCCCCTATTATGGATTCATTCCCCAGGTTTTTCCATTTTCTTTAGATTTATTGCCTTTCCATGGGGAAAGAACAATCCCAGCAAAAAGAGAATCACCATAGCGGGCATTATAATGAAGAATAAAAGAAGGTTTACAGCAGAAGGCAGATTTTCCCCAAGGTTCACAAGCGCGGCTTGTATGGCCATTATGAAGATGAACATGGTCAAAAGCGTCATTACAATATACAGGCTCTCTCGAAATGAAAAGTGCCAGTCCGCTTTTCCCCTGGGATACCGCAATCCAAGGTAAAGGAGCCCTATAAATGCGGTTATGCACAAAGACCACCAAATAGGGATTCCAAGCCATAGAAGGAGAACATAGGCGATGAGCATGAGAAATAACAGCATAAAATCCAGGTTAATATCCTCCATTATCTTTATTTATGAATTCCTGCAAGCGTTTTTGTAAAACGGCCTTTTTTCCAAAGGGTTTTAATCCGATTTGTTTGCATACATCCTCCATTTGGGCAATTGTCATCATGGCTATATCTTCAGCTGATGGCATCACAGGGGGTGGGGGTGGAGGCGGTGGGGGTAACCTTGCAGAAGCTTCTGGTTGTGATGATTCTGAAGGTGGCGGTGACAAAGCGACTTTGGGTGCCTCGGGTATGGGGGCTGGAGGTTCTTTTGCCTCCTCTGCCTCCTTTATCCTTTCTTCCCACTGAAAAACAGAAGGCTCGGTCTTTTTAATGACATTCATAAGATCCTCCATTTTTACACCCAAGGGCTTTTTCGGACCTGATTTTGGTTTGAAAAATATGTCATCACTACTCAATGCCAAAATCTTGGCTTCCTCCACAACTGCAAACACATCCTCACCGGAAAAACCATCAGTGGATTTCGCAAGCTCATCCAAATCTATCTTACCGATCTTTGGAACACCCTCAAGGTTCTTTTCAAATATCTTCCGTCTGGAAGTAATATCTGGAGGGGGAATGGCTATTCTCTTGTCAAATCTGCCTCTCATAAATAGGGATCGGTCCAGAGCATCCGGATTTTCAGTTGATGCTACAACCACGACCTTGTCAGTAGGCTGTATACCATCCAGCATTGAAAGGAATACCGAAAGGGATTTTTTTCCATCCTCTTCCTCGAGGGAGTTTTCAGAAGCTAAGGAGTCTATATCTGATATGTACAGTATTGCAGGAGCCATGTCCCTAACCTGGGCCCAAAGACCTTTCAGAGCCAGGGTGCCGTCTGCGGAAATGGCATTTTTTAGTTCACCTGCCGAAACCTCCTGAAAAGGTATATTGTACTGATTGGCTATGGCCTTCATAAGATAGGTCTTTCCGCAGCCGGGGGGGCTGTGAAGTAAAATAGCTCTCCCTGTTCTCAGATTGAACTTCTCTACAAGCTTTCTTTGGGTTAGAGGAAGAATAACGGATTCTCTAAGCTGTTTTTTAACATCTTCCAATCCCACCACGGTATCAAGAGTTAGGGCTTTTTTCAGCTCGCTTCTGCAGCTTTCGTGTGCTTTTCTTTCGTAACGCATCTTGGTCCTCTCGTACTCCTCTTTCATGGTAAGTGAAATACTGGGTTTTATACGGGGTAGAATGTCGTGAAAATCCTTTTGCGTAATTGCTGTTATCTTCTGAGTCTGCATTGAGCGCCTCATTGCACTTGTAGCAGCTTCTTTTACTAAATTTGCCAAATCCGCACCTGAAAAGCCCTCTGTTCTTTTAGCAATCTCCTCCAAATTGATCTTACCCTCAAGGGGTTTTCCCACAATATGAATCTTTAGAATGTCGATTCTTTCGTTATAATCCGGAGGTGGAATGTACATGATCTTATCGAACCTGCCAGGTCTTAAAAGAGCAGGGTCCACAAGCTCAGGTTTGTTTGTGGAGCCAATGATAATAATACCTGTTGACTTGTCCATCCCATCAAGTTCGGACAGCATAATGGAAAGAAGCCTTGGAGTCACATCATCTGCAGAGTAAAGGTCCCTTCTTTTGGCAACAGCCTCGATTTCGTCAAAGAATATTATTGCTGGTTTTCTATCCTTGGCTGTCTTAAACAGGGTCATCATTCTGGTTTCGCTTTCGCCGTACCATTTTGACATGAGATCCCCGCATTTCACAGTGAACATCTCGATATTCAATTCAGTGGCAAGAGCCTTCATTATCAGGGTCTTTCCGCAGCCAGGTGCTCCGAAAAGGAGTATCCCCTTGGCAGGCTCCACTCCGAATTTTTCCGCAATATCGGGTCTTAGAAGGGGAACTAGAATGCTTTCCTTGATATCCATTTTAACGTCTTCAAGTCCTCCTACCTGGTCAAATGTGGTTTTTCCCAAATCCGACATCTCGCTGACCCTGGAACCTATGACACTGACCCCGATTTTACTTGTAAAGTACTCCCTGAACATCTCCCGAATTAGAAGGCAAAAGACCACTGTTGTGTATATCACGGCTGCACAACCTACAAAATACAAGGCCATCATTATGGTATTCAGAATTCCCGTGCTCTTCAAATAACCGAATTGATATATCACGGCCATTGCGGGAATAACTATCATAAATATGGAAAAGAAAACGATTTTCAGTGAGCGTCGTGTGTCTGCAGGAAATTTTAACCACTGCTTGAGTGTGGTAAAGGACAACCTCTTTTTCTCATCAACAAGATAAGATAAAAGAAACACACCAAAACACCAGAATGCTAAAACGAAAAACGGAAGCATGGATGTTGCAAAGCCCTCTTCTAAAACCGAGCCTATTACATCGCCATTGGCTGTGGCTATTTTGCTTAAAACCGAGGCAAAGGTTCCCGGAGTAAAGTTGTCAACTACAGGTTTTTCAAATACCATAAACCCGAAAGTGTGCTGGGCACCTGCAATAAGACCCATTACCTGGAAATTACTGGCACTCACTAGCATTACCAGAAACACGCCTGCACATAATGTCACTGATATTGCCAAAAACGTTGAGAACACCATGGTGGCAAAAATAGGTACGATAAAAGGCATGCCGAATCTTGAAAGAAAGATGGTTAAAAACACAAGGTATCCGAACCTCCAATCATAAAAGGAGCACAGCATCACAATCAGGGAGAAAACCAAGAATACCAGACCGAACTCAGGGGTTTGATATGCAGCCGAGCCTGTTATGAAAATACTAGTTAAAAGCAGTGCACTGAAGGGGAAC
>JAZGAR010000086.1:0-7307 GCA_036475875.1 Thermoplasmata archaeon | reverse complement strand
AGGTGGTATCCCAAGATCGATTAGCTTCCTTGCTAAAAAGTGGTATATATTCTCCTGCGTTATCTTCCTCCTTACAGTTCTAAGTTTCTTTTCAAAGGCTCCCAATTGAAAATATCTTTCAGCCAGGGTATGGGATTCGCCTGCCTGCATCCAGCTCTGAACGAGGCCACGAGGCTTTCCTAGGTATTTCGCGGCAATGTTCGAACCGAACTTGTATCGCTTGAGCATCAGCGCCACTCTGAAAGGTACGACGTCCTCTTTAACTTTGGACAGCATATTCTCAACTCAGTATCGTATTCCATTGTATCCCCAAGGGCAAATAAAATGTCGTTTGTCACCGGGTAAAGTGACGTTGGTTATTCCTTGACTGGCCAAAACAAGAACATTTTTGGCGTTCCTCTTCTGAGAAACTTTTATATACAGACATTTTATTCTTATGAAGGGGATAGCAATGCTCACCTATTTCGAAAGGATAAAGAAACTTGAAGACTTCGGTTTGACAGAGTACATGGCAAGGGTTTACTTGGCTTTGTTGGAATTTGATGTTGCAACTGCAGGCCAGATTCCCTCGGCTTCAAAGGTCCCGAGAACGAAGATTTACGGGATCATGAGACAGCTTCACGATAAGGGTCTGGTTCAGATCGTTCCTGAAACGCCTTTGAAATACAAGGCTGTGCCTTTTGACGTTTACTTGAAAAAGAAGATCAAGGATATGAGGGAAGAAGCAGGAGAATTGGAGTCGAATATCAAGACCTTATCAAAAGATTTTGTAATCAGGCACAGAAAACCAGAGAAACAGGGTAAATTCGAGGTTCTGTACGGCAGAAGAAATGTGAGGGATAGACTCAATAAGATCTATACACAGGCCAAAAAGGAGATAATATCCATAGGCACTTCCAACAGCCCAGCAAGAATCATAAACACCACGCTTTGGTTTATCGAGGACAAAAAAAAGGAGGGGGTCACGGTAAGATATGCCTTCCCAGTGAACCTGGGAAATAAAGAGAAGGTGGAGAGGATCGCCAAATTCGCGGAGATAAGGCACATAGACAGAAATCCGCCAATGCATTTCGTTGTTGTGGACATGAAGGAGTGCATGTTGATTCATCGCGTTCCAGACGATGCGGACCCCGTAAGAGGGGAAGATGTGGCAATATGGACTGACGATGAGGCCATCGTGAACGCAATGGGGGAGATAGCCAATAGCTTCTTGAATGGAGGTGTAGGCTACACATCCTTTAACGCACTCGGCCCCATGATGGGCACCATAGGCAGTTGGGTGGATTCAATCGGTATAAACACGGATGTGGCTCTCTCGACCCTGGGTAAAGAGGTGGGCAGGCAGATTTCGAGTCACCTGAAATCCAAGAGCAGAGACCCTCTCCTAAAGGAGATGGCAAGGTTTTGGAAAAAGCATGATCTGGGTGAGGTCAATGTGGAGCGAAAAAGACCTCTGATCATAACTTTGGAAAACTATATGAACTGCAGGGATAGCCCGGATATCGCAAAATCCTTGTGCAGCTTCATAAAAGCGACAGTGGAGACGATCATGATAACCAAGCTGAATGCGGATTGCACAGTCAAGGAGATGAGCTGTCCCGATCAAGGCAGAACGTTTTGCAGATTTGAAGTGGATATCAAGAGAAAGAAGAAATAATCGTTTCACATCCGTATTTTGGTTTAAGTTTTATCATTATTAATCTACAAAAGTCAGGCATCTGAAAGGCTATGGTCCAATTCTGGTCAATGTCCTCGGGAAGGGAATTGCGTCCTTGATATTATCCAAGCCACAGATCCATGCGATGAGGCGTTCCACTCCCAGCCCATATCCGGAATGTGGTACAGAGCCATATCTGCGGGTGTCGAAGTAGAACTCGTAGTTTTCTGGGTTCTCCCCGTCCCTCTCCAGGTACTTCTTCAACTCCTTTATGTCGGTATCACGCTCAGAACCTCCGATCATTTCTCCGTAGCCTTCAGGAGCTAGCATGTCGAAGCATCTTGCAACAGGTCCAGGAGCCTTTGCATCTTTTTCCACAGGCTTGTAGAATGCCATCACCGCCTTAGGATAATGGGTTACCACAACGGGAGTGTCGAATTGTTTCATGAGTTCATCTTCCTCGATGGTGCGAAGGTCCTTTCCCCACGGAATCTCAAGACCGCTTTTCTCCTTGAGGATGTTCAAAGCTTCTGTGTAGGTAACGGTTGGGAAGGGCTTCTCGAGGCAGACCTCAAGCTTTGTCAAATCCCGTTCAAGTAGTTCAAGATCACCTTTGTTCTTTTCCAAAACCTGCTGGATTATACACTTTATTTCCTCCTTGGCGACCTCTGTGCACTCCTTTAGTTCCATCCATGCAGCTTCCATCTCCGCCATCCAGAACTCGCATAGGTGCCTTGAGGTCTTCGATTTCTCCGCCCGGAATGTGGGGCTTACATCGTATACCTTCTCCAGCGCGAATATGGCCGCTTCAGCATACAGCTGCCAGGACTGCGAGAGATAGGTGGTGGTGTCGTAGTATTTCACCTTGAAGAGGGTGGCGCCGCCTTCACAGGGATTGGGTTGAAGAATGGGAGGAGTGAACTCGTAGTATCCCCTATCCCTGAAGAATTCATGAATCGCACCAGTTACGGTACTTCTGACCTTCATCATTGCAGTTATCTTTCTGGAACGAAGCCACAGATGCCTGTTCTCCCTCAAGAACTCCTCGCTTTGATCCTTTGTTATGGGAAAAGGCTCTGCGAACCCAACCACCTTGAAACTTTTAGCCTGGATTTCATAGCCTTCAGGTGCTCTTTCGTCCTTTTTTACCATTCCGACAACGATGACGGAGGATTCCACCAAGGCCTTCTGGGCATCTTCAAAATCAGAATCGTCTATTTCTCCTCTTATCACGGTGGTTTGTAACACTCCTGTGTTGTCCCGAACAAGGGCAAATACTATCTTTCCGCTGCTCCGAATGCGGTATATCCATCCTCTGATCTCAACCTCTTTGCCTGTGAGTTCGCCTTGTAGTATATCCCCGATGATAGTTCTAGCTTGCATATTATTCCTTTCCGATTTTCCAGTTAAAGGGCAAATGTATAATACCGCATATATTCATTTTGGTGGCATGAAGTTCGGAGTTGTGTTATGTTCCCGCTGCAAAACAGCGAGAGGAGTGAGGCTTAACACAAAGACCGCAACATGCGCAAAATGCCAAAAGAGGATGGATTTGAAGAGGGCCAGGATACTTTGCAAGGTCGAAACCGAAAGAGAAGTTGCCTTGGCTGTGAGGAAGTATAATACAAAGCTCAAAGGCGGGGAGGAGATCTACGCGCAGGACATGAGAATCGTAAACGAGAATAAAGAGCAGACCCGTGTGGTAATTAATGAAACGTCAGATATCTACACTGAGGTTGTTAGAAAGCTCATCAGGATAAGGGCCAGGGATGAAAGGGTTGTTGCTGCTGCACAAGAGCTGTACCGCTACTTAGGTGAATTTACAGGAAAAGATTTATATGAGGTTCTCAAACTCCTTGGTTTTGAGAAGGAGGAGGATTGCCATAAGTACATCGATAAGTTGATTGCAAATGATGTGATTTACGAGCCAAAAAGGGGTGTGTACAGGTGTTTGGAAGGTACATGATGAAGAGTTCACCTAAAACTCACGTTTTCTCCTCATCAATATTGCCATGAAAACAATGGCTGATACCACCAAAACGCCTTCAAATCCCGGTATGGATTCCTCGATTGGCCTTCCGTTTTCAGCGATTTTTATGGTTTTTGGGGATTTCTCCATGCTAATGGTCGTGTAGCTCTCATCATACCGGAAGTTGCGTCCGTAAGTATAGTAATAATCCTTTAAGTGAGAGCCGTTACCATCGCTTTCCCATTCAGAGAACCTAAAAGCGTCTCTGAATAAGAAATGATCGTTCACTATGTCTATGTTGAAAACGTGGCCACCACCAGAAAAATAGGGTATGTAGGCCCTGATCCAAGCGTGCCCACCCCAACTCTTTTTTTGTTGGTTGTACAGCGCGCCGAATTCAAGCCAAGAGGGTATTCCCGCCGCCCTGGCCAACGAGATGAACAGCACCGATTGATCATCGCAGTCTCCGGAGCGATCGCTCAATGTCTCGTTGCAGTATTTCGGTCCTCCACCCCTTGTTTCGTACTCGAAGTTATCGTTGAGGTAATCGAATATGGCCCTAAGTTTGTCATAAACCGTGATCTTCCCACTGGTTAATTGGTTGGACAGGCTTTGGATCTGAGGAAGTGCAGGCAGTATCACCCATTCCTCCTTTGTCTTGTTGCCATGTTTATCTGCAAGCAATTTCGGGACATCATCAACTGTACCTGACTCACTGGGATCCACATTCCATACCGCGCTCTCGGTATAAATGGAATATCTAATCGTGAGGGTTCGGGAAGACCTCACGTCATTGCCTTCCCAAATCATCCATGTGTAATTATACCTTTTTTCTGGGTACTTTATCTCGGTTCTATCTCGATTTGATACGACACTCTTTACATCCTGCAGCCACGGGTCTGTTGAATTTGGTATATCTTCTGGTATGGGTATATCTACTTCATAGTCCATCGCTGAGCCAGGAGGGTTAGGTGTTAAGGTTATCCTTCTTTCCACTTCATAATCGGCCCATTCAGGGTATTCTCTATAGCCCCCAACATCAGGATTGAACAGGTTCCGAACAGCCTCTCTGAAACCAGGGTTTGCCACCAAAAGAAGCAGGATTAGGATAATGGCAATTATGACGATTGTGGATACCACCCCTCCATAGTGTCTTTTGGGTTTCCTCGCCTTTTTTTTCTCATAATAGTCATAATCGTCCTCGTACGCGTCTGTGCTGCTATTATCTTCTGGATACTGAGATGATGCCATTGACAGATTATTATATTTTAGTAAGGTATTAATGTTTCGATTCCGTTTTCATCTTCTGCAAATGTGGGAAAGAACCATGTATTCATGGCATTGTGAAGGTTATGTGGTCGGGATTTTGAACAAAAAGAAGCTTGACATCATAAAAACAGACAAAAGACCCTAGCTATTCCCAAATTTGTCTGACATTTGTCCGAAAAATATATAAATAGTGATGACTATTATCCCTAGCCTTTCTTTTGTAAAAAGGATGGGAAAAATAGGGATGGTGATGTAAAATGATACCAGTATTAGTTGCAATAGGTGTAGTTATAGCCGGCTTGGCTATAACATCGAGCTACATAGTACTAGAGGTACAAAAAAAGAAAAAAAATAGTGAGGACAAGGATTTTAGATGCCCGGAATGTGGAGTGTCTGTGGATGGAACCACGGAGATATGTCCAGAATGTAGTGCTGAGTTTAAGGAAGGAGAGTACGAATGTCCTGTTTGTGGCTCAGCTGTACCAGTAGACGCGAAAAGCTGCATAGTATGTAGCGAAAGATTCGAGGAAGAAATGACCTTTGAATGCCCGCACTGTGGCTCGCCAATACCTCCAGATACCATAGTTTGCGCGAAATGCAACGAGGAGTTTTGGAGCCCTGTTCGACCACCTGCAGCTGTTGATGTGGAGGCAATAACAGACATGGAAGAGAGCGAAGAAAACCCAAGTGAAGGCGCTCCTTCCTAATATTATTTTTTTGCCTACAGTTTTTCCTTGATAATACGAACGATGTTCTTGTCAGAACCGCATCTGGGACATATTACAGTGTAAACAGCCGACACAAAAGTGCCGCATTTCTTTTCTCCTCTGCACAAAATCTCATAGAATATTTCCATATCTTCCTCTAGCCTTTCTAGTGAGACTATACTCCCATCTTGGGTGCTGAAGATAAAGCCCTTCCCATCTCGGGAAACGGCCAGCTTATGCACCCTCTCATCCATATCATGTTTCCAAAGCAATGAGCCCTGTTTGCTCAGACAGACAAGAACATTATCGCTGGTAATTGCAAAAACATCCATAGTTTCTTCACAAACGTCGAGAGCCAAAACCTGACT
Organism: Thermoplasmata archaeon; assembly: GCA_036475875.1. GTDB lineage: Archaea > Thermoplasmatota > Thermoplasmata. The sequence continues at coordinate 1,337 of JAZGAR010000086.1, read as the reverse complement.
TCCCATGTCTCTCTCCCATTTTAATATCCCGTTTTTATCTAAAGCGTGAATTTTTGAATCATCGCAGGGGATGACAAGAAAGTTTCCATCATATGACCGGGCCAAATCTCTGACTTTACCTTTGAGCATCGTCTTCCACAGCACCTCACCCTCATCATCGAGGCAGAAAAGGGTGTTGTCCTTTGTTGCTGCCAGCGATATATCACCTTCATTGGAAATAGCAATCCACTCTACCTCCTCGCCCAGGGAGCAAGTCCACAAAATTTCTCCTTCCACGTTCAAATTGTAGACGGTTTTGTCGTAAGAACCAGCAAGAACCTTCTTTCCTTTTTCAGAGTAATCGATGCAGGACACTATCTGGTGAGCTTGAAATTCCCAAAGTACCTCGCCGCTTTTTTCAAGACAGTATATCTTGGAGTCAGAGGAAGATGCGAACGTATATCGCGCGTTTTTAGATATGTCCACAGCTCTAACTTCACTTCCCAGCGGAGAAACCCAGAGGGTCTTTCCGATTTTGTCTAAGCAGTGGATTCTTCCCTTTTTAGTACCCAGAACTATGATCCCAGCGCTCTTAGCCAATGCTAAATCAAGCCCCACCTCTCCAAGATCGCGCTTCCAAATTATCTTCAGATTCGACATGGACTTTCATCCTGTGGATTTTCTCGTATCATTGTAATGGCACCGATTTTAAAAGTATCGTGCAATCTTTCGCCTCAACGAATATTCTCGATGATCTCCTCGATTATCCTCTTGTTCTCCTGGGCTATTTCTTTCGCTTTTTCTGGTTCATCAGCCTCTGCAAAGATTCTGTATATGGGCTCAGTGCCTGAAGGCCTAACAAGGACCCAGGCCCTTTCCATTAGGATTTTGACGCCATCGGTATCATCTATTTCTTTCCCCTCCATCCTTCCTGCGAATTCCTTAAGTGCTGGCTCTTTCTTCTCATGAGGGCATTGTACCTTGGTCTTGTAAAGGTGATACTTCGGCAGTTGTGCTATTAGCTCTGAAAGCGTTTTTCCACACTTTGCAGCTATCTCCACTACCTTCGCAGCGGCCATGCCACCGTCACGGCAAAACTGATGTTCTGGAAATATCAGACCACCGTTCTCCTCTCCGCCGAAGAGGGCCTTGGTTTCCATCATCTTCCTAGCCACGATGGGAGAGCCGACTTTCGTGAAGATTATCTTGCCATTGTTATCTCTTGTAACATCTCCAAGAGCTAAGGAAGAGGCCACAGTGGTGACTATTAACCCTCCATTATTCTCCCGCAGCATCTCTCTCGTCACCAAGGCCAATATCCTGTCACCATACAGATAATTACCTTTCTCATCGATGAA
>JAZGAR010000085.1:0-5488 GCA_036475875.1 Thermoplasmata archaeon | reverse complement strand
GAAGACAATATTCCTGCACCCACGGCCGTGGCGCCCACCTTCAAGAAATCACGGCGGCTTATTTTTGCAGGCTTCATGTTTACTCGCTTTCAGTAGAACGTTTCATGAAGGTTTTTAATGAATAACTGAGAACTGCCAATACATAGGTTACCCAAAAGTGCCAAGACATAGGTTACCTTAATGCTATTTTGTGTCAATACATAGGTTACCCGATTGTCTGTTTTCTTATACACTATCTCCATAAATCTTTAGAAGGAGGTAATGAATTGGAAACAGAAATCAGGAAAACTGCCATACAACGATACTTAAATGGAGAAAAGCCAAAAACAATTTACTCTGGCCTCAATCGTCCCAAGAAATGGTTTTTTAAATGGCTAAAACGATACCAGAGCGGGCAAAAAGATTGGTATAAGAACCAATCTAAAGCACCCCGAAACAGCCCAAGGCGAATTTCAGAAATTGATAAACAGCGGGTCATTGAAACCAGGGAACGGCTTGAGTTAGAAAAATTTGCACAAATTGGCGCCTCTGCTATTAAATGGGAACTGAGTAAGTCAGGTTTCGATTTCCCCTCAGACCGAACTATTAACCGTGTGTTAAAGCAAGAGGGGTTGGTTAAAAAAAACTCCTTATGTTCCCAAAGGCGTCGAATACCCCTATTTTACCGAGGCACTGGATTTCAATAACATCCATCAGGCAGACCTCATAGGCCCTCGGTATATCAAAGGGGATGGCAAGTTTTATTCATTTAATGTGATGGATCTTTTCAGCCATCGCATTTACATCGAATCTCAAAGAACTAAAGAGGATAAGCAAGTTGCAGTCAGCTTAATGAGATCCTGGAAAACCATGGGCCTTCCGGATTTTCTACAGCTCGATAATGCGCTGAATTTTCATGGCAGCAACAAGTATCCTAGATCATTTGGCATTGTCATTAAAGTATGTCTATATTTTGGCGTTCAGCCCGCATTTATCCCAATTGGGGAACCGTGGCGTAATGGGGTTATCGAGCACTTTAATGATACCTATAACAAAAAGTTCTTCCGTAGACAGTGGTTCAACAGCTATGCGCACCTAAAGCGGCAAAGCAAGCACTTTCAACGGTTCCATAATAAACATCATCGGTACAGTTGCCTTAAAGGAAAAACCCCTGATGATTTTACAAAGAGCCATGAATATAAACCTACAATTATTGGAGCAAATACCAAACTTCATGATCTGGATTATATTCCAGATGGTAATATTATCTTTATCCGTTTCATCCGTAGCGATAGGACCCTTAATATCTTTGGTGAAAAATTTCGGGTTTCAAAGGATTTAGTATATTCATATGTTAAAGCCGTAATCGTAACTGAAATACATACTCTTCAAGTCTACCTTGGAGAAGAATTGGTAGAGGTTTTTGACTATCAACTTCCGGCATGGAGTATTACAATTAACTAATCAGGGTAACCTATGTCTTGGCATTTGTTACCATTAGAACCGGGTAACCTATGTCTTGGCATTTGTGAAATAACTAACTAAAATTGGAAAGTTCGGCTCGACGTAGGATTTGTTTTACTGTCATTCCCACGAAACCTGTCCTCGACCCCGATCGGGGAGTGGGAATCCAAACTATACTAAATCGTGGTATAAGTCTCTCCATTCAGGATTACATTTTTCAATAAGTTCGATTTTCCATTGCCGTTTCCATTCTTTCATTCTTTTTTCTCTTTCAATCGCAGTGTAGCTATCATTTGTCTGCTCATAATACACTAATCTGTGTGAACACCATACTTTTTTGTAAATCCTTCCACTGATCCGTTTTTATGTTCATATACCCTTTTGACAAGATCATTTGTAAGCCCAATGTATAACGTGCCATTTTTTTTACTTGCCAATATGTACACATAATAATTTTTCATCTTTCATAAATAATAACTTATTCTGGATTCCTGCTCCCCGCGGAAGCGGGGAGCAGGAATCCAGAATATATACGATAATACCAGTTTTTCTAATATTCGTGATTAAAATACATCACCGTGATTGTCTCAAAAGCCTTCATATCTATATGATTCGTTTGACATTGGAGTGTGTGAAGCTCGAGTATAGCATTACGATGTTATTCCCTGAAAGCCGTGCCCTTCTTAACACGGGATAATCTGGCTATCTACATTCTTCCGGAGATGTTGTGTCAATGTCTTTTCAAAGATGGGGAATAGTCGTTTCCTTTCCTTTGGCAAAAAGATGCTCTCGTAACCTTTTTGTGCCTCCTCAATGACGCTTGAAGCCAGGTCTTCCGATTCAACGGACCGAATCTCAAGAGCGATTCCTCGTTTCTCGGCGCTTTCCTGAAGCTCCTTTACCCTGTCTTTGCCGCGTGTCAGCACCTCATCTCGAATATAGAACAAAAATCTGGTTTTCCCAGGGCCTGAAAGAATACTATCGTTACGGCCCCAATGGTAGAGATGAGAGGTAAGAATCTGAAGCGCTACTACTTTCTTTGATGTACATTCAGCATAGCGCAAGGCCTTTTCGATTGCTCTTCCTTCACCCCGTTTGCTGTGGCGCTTAACCTCAATATCCCTGCCGCGGGAACCCTTTTCCATTGCTATTCTATCATCATCTGTATCTTCTGTATCTAAAGTACTTAATATCAGAAGAATCTTATCATTCATGTTCAATATAATCCCATCCACTGAAGAAGCCAGAGCAGAAAACCGTGCCCAGGGCGAGAATGATTGCAACGTAATCATTCACTCGAGACCTTAGCATCTGGGCTTCTGTTTGTGCCCTTGTCTTTTCTCTCTCTTCCTCTAAATCTTCTTTTCCTTCAAGATCTTCTGCCATTTGTTTGCACCCCCTTTATCTCAAAAGACCCTTCTTCATCAGAATCACGATGACAACTATAGCAATTACAAGTTTTATTGTTCCTGCAAGATAGCCGACCATCGCACCTCTAATCCTTGCTTTTCTCACATCCGATAGTTTCGTTTGGAGACCGAGGCCCACAAAGGAGAGGCTGAAGAACCAGATCATCACCTTTTCCATGGCGAAGACCGCCGGTTTTGGGAACAGGTGAAAGCAATTGGCCATCCAAACAACAACAAATCCGAACACATAAATTGGAAATTTTTCTTTAACGGTTTGCCATATATTGATCTTTTCTGATGCCAGCACGTCACGGGTCATGGTGAAGAAGTATATGAACAAAGCACCTGCAGGAATTAAGACGATTCTTCCGATGTTCACAAAACCCGCAGCCTTACCTGCTTCAAACCCAAACATGTATCCAGTGGCGATCACCTGGGCAGAGTTCGGGACCCCTGTAGCACTGATTACTCCGAACGAGTACTGAGTTATTTCGAAAAGTCGAGCCACATATGGCAGGCCAATCATACAAAAAATACCGAAGGAAACAGTGCCTGCGATAGCATACGTTATCTGCTCGGTTTTGGCCCGCACCATGGGGGCAGTGGCCACAGCTGCAGTAACACCGCACATGCCAAAACCTGCTGCCATAATACCAGTAAGAGAATCATCAACCTTGAAAAGGCGCCCCAAGAAAATTAGAAAGGCCGTCGATCCGAAAACAAAAACTACCATGATAACTATAGTTACAGGACCGAGCTTAACCATGTCCCTCAGCAGATACTGGGATCACAACATTATGATGCCTGCGTGCAAAAAAACGGAATAGTAGCTTAAACCCACTTCCCAACTCTTCGGTACCCCCACCACATTTCGGATCAGAATCCCAATAGCCAAACAGATCACCACGTAGTTGAAATATAGAAGATCAGTGAAAAGCCCTTTCCCGTAAATCGGAGGCAAAACGTGATCAATATACTCTAAGAGATGATGAACTGTTATGGGCCAGGCAAGACCTGGAAGTTGAGCAAAAATAGCAATGATGATGAGGGCCAGGAGCCCGGGTAGGCTTTCACGCCAACTTGGTAGAACCTTGAATATTGAAGTTCCTTTGGATCCTTTCTTAATTGAACTTGATGCTGCCTTAGTAGCCATTCTGCAAATCTCCTTATCTTTAAATCCTTATTTGTTTTTTCTATTTCAACCGCCAAATTTCCCTGTATGCCAGTCGCTCAATAAGGGTTTTGCGCAAAAAGCTCTCTATGGTTCCATTAACACCAACCATCACATCGATATTTTTCCTCGGATATTCTGCCAGATTGGGTGTTCTTAGTTTTGTGGTAACCATTTTACCCTTTTTTTTCCTTTTCCAAGTAGTTTCGATGTGCCAGAAATTGATAGCCTCCCCATCAAAATCATCGACAACAATCTTGAAATACCCTTCAGGATATTTAGGCCCTTTCGGGCCTATAAAAACTGGATTCTCGGCATCCAGGATGATCGGGTCCTTGTTATCGAGTATCAATTCGTTGAGTTGGTAGTAATGTCCGCAGACATCCGGCCTTACCAGAAACCGCGGGTCATCCGGCCAGGGCTTATCACGATCAAACGTCTTGGCACCTGTCGCGATATACAGGGGAACCTTGCCTTCGGGAAAATCGGTGGGGTAATCCACATCCACCTGGATGTCCTTATATCGCATCATAATCTTTTGCTGAGACGGGCCATATTGGGGAAGGGTATCATAGAGTTCTTGGTTAAGGGGGCCGAGGGTCTTTTCAGCTACAACCTCGCCTGAAGCGTCCGTAAGAACCAGCTTCACGGTTTTGCTCTCGGTATCGACTTCCGCTACCTGGAGCCTATAGTTTCCTACAGTCCTCTCTTGCCCTTCCCTCATAACAACCTTCTTTGGTTTTTTATAGGTGATTGTGAATTGGTCCATGCCCGGTGTGCCAAATTCGGCAACCTCAACGAAATCCGGACTAACCCATTTTGGGATCATGTAGGTTGCACCTTCTGCGAATATCTCCGGGAGATAATATCTTTCATCTGTAGGTACAAAGCCTGGTTGTGGATCCTCGTCTGATAAATCACCGTAGCTGTAAAACCCCGGAGCAACGAGGATGTTTGCCCCCCAGTTATTTCCCGAGTATTTGGTCACGCGGAGTTCAGCAACGGGTCGACCCCATAGAATCGAGGATTTTATGAACCGAAATGCCTTGCTCCCATCTCCCAGGGGTATATCCTGCCAGAACAGCGGGTTCCCATCCCCCATGGGCTGCTCCTTCCAGAAATCAATCCGAAAATTTTTCTTCACAACAAGATAACTTCTAAAGCTCAGAAGATAGACCTTTTTTCCGAGAATATACAAGGGCTCACCTGGACGGATGTTTCTGCTGTCGCGAGTGGTGTAATAGAGGCCTGCCGGAGGGATGATTAATCGGCATAAACCACTACCTCAGGTAGTGGTCCCTTGAATAGGTTCGACCGGTATATTAAGTATTCTGAATGGATTATAATGTACCTCCCTGGAAGGCATGCTGAGTGAGGGAGGTACATTATGAGCGGTTTTAAAAAACTATCACATTCGATTTGGGAGTGCAAGTATCACATTGTCTTCTGCCCCAAGTATCGGTAC
>JAZGAR010000084.1:0-6032 GCA_036475875.1 Thermoplasmata archaeon | reverse complement strand
GCCTTTGCTTTTCCTGTCTCTGCGCAGGGAGAGGTGATTGTTCAAGTAGATCAGGAGTTTCAAATTGCGGATTTAACCGTGGATGAAGCGATTACAATCCATCTTACAGGGAACTTCATTATAAATGATTATGCAGGCCGGGCTTATTTCGGAATTTATGCCCCAGAAGGCTGGGAAACCTCCATTTCACCCGAGGAATGGAGGGTAACCCCTGGAGAAACCATATCCTTTGAGGGAGAGGTGAAGCCTAGTGCAGATGCCTCACAGGAAGAACATGATATCTACGTTTGGGCAAGCATAGATAACAATAACCCCTCCCCGGGAGATATAATTTCCTCCACTCCCTCGGTCTTTCGGGACATCTCCATCGTCGAGGTCATCAAGAACAGGATTAAGCTTTTAAGTGATATCCCAGAGCATCGCGTCCTCCCAGATTCCACCATAACCCTCACCTTCGAGGTTACAAATGTTGCAACGGTAACTGATACATTCTTCATCGAGCTGGTGGGTGATGAGGCGCTCAAGGATCAGGGGTGGAACATCACACAGAGCGATGAGGAATTAACCCTTGAGCCGGGTGAATCCAGGGAATTTTACGTGGAGGAGCAAATACCATCTGACGCTCCTGTTGGAGATTATAAGTTTGAGGTGGTGGTTTCCTCCTTAGGACATGGTGTCTCTGGATCCAGCCAGACAATGATCACAAAGGTTCGGCTTCCGATAATCTCGGAGCCTTTTTGGACCCTGGGCTTGGTCCTGATGGTTGCCTTCGTTGGAACTGGTATTGGTCTTGCTTTCTTTTTTGCTGCCACACAATACGGATACCTCGCTCTTTTGAGCCTGTTTTTGCCCTTGTATGTTCGGCTGAAAAAGAAGGATGTTCTTTCCCATTTCACCCGTGGTCAGATCTTCGGTTACATACAGGCGAATCCCGGTGCGCATTACAATGCCATCATCCAAAATCTCGGTCTGCATAACGGTGTGGGGGCGTACCATCTGCAGGTGCTTGCAAGGGAAGGATTCATCAAGTCCGCAAGGGACGGTATCTACAAGCGGTTCTATCCCAGCAACATGAGGATACCCGAAAAGAGACTGCATTTGAGCAGGGTCCAAAAGGATATATTGGGAGTGATACAAAAACATCCTGGTGTGACCCAAAAACAGGTATCCAAGCTTCTTGATGAGAGCAAACAGGTTGTGAACTACAATGTCAAGGTTTTGGAGACCGCGGGTTTGATCAGGGTGGAGAGGTTGGGTAGAGGCACGGCATGCTTTGCAGGCAATGTCAGGTATGTTCCTGACGAAGATATTTACGAGTTGGCTGAGGATAAGGGAACGGCTCCTGTGATGCAGGTCTGAATGTTTTGACTTTTTTAAAAATCGGCTTTGCAGGATTCCTAACCGATTGTATTTTACTTTCATCTTTCCCCCTGATAAAGTTTTATAAATCGATATGACCATGGGAGTGATGGTGTCTATTCTTGCAAAGAACAGGTGTTGCTGAACTTCCGTTGCATCCAGGCAAGGCCCCGAGATGGCTCTTTTCCAGGATGGTGAAGTTGGCCGGGAGTATCGTGGAGGTTTTGGTTCTCGAATGGGGGGAAGATGAGCTTTTGGGCAGGCTCTCGGATCCGTTCTGGTTCCAAGCGTTCTCGTGCGTTCTTGGCTATGATTGGCATTCCTCGGGTACGACAACTGTTACTTGCGGGGCCTTGAAGATGGCCTTGGAACCCGAGAGGCACGGGATAATGGTTGCAGGTGGGAAGGGCAAGGTTTCGCGGAACGCTCCTTCGGAGATCATGAAAGGATGCGATATTTTCGGCATCTCCACAAAAAAATCCGAAGAGATGGTATATGCCAGTAAAATGAGCGCCAAGGTTGACAACACCGCTATTCAGGACTCCTATCGGCTCTACCATCATGTTTTTGTTTTCACTGAGAAGGGAAAATGGTGCGTTATCCAGCAGGGAATGAACCCTGAGAATAAATATGCAAGGAGGTATCACTGGCTCTCTGACCTGGTGGAAAGTTTCGTTGATGAGCCGCATAATGCTATCGTGGGTGAGAAGGAAGGCAATAGAACCCTTGATATGACCTCTTGCGTGAGTGAGGAGGCGAGAAAGATTTCTGTTGAATTGATCAAGGAGTCACCGAAGAAGCTCAAGGGGATCGTAAATTCCATGAGAAAACCTGGCCAATCCTCTCTTTCGGATTGGGGCCTGGACGTGGAGGAGAGTTTGCAGATTTCCACTTTGATGATGCCCCGTAACATAAACTGGAACGTGGTGAGGGGTGCATATGAGTTCCAGCCCAAGGACTATGAGGAGCTGCTGAGCTTAAAGGGTCTCGGGCCCAGGACCGTGCGTTCTTTAGCTCTGATTTCGGAGCTCGTTTACGGCGAACCGCCCTCCTGGAAGGACCCTGTTAAGTTCTCCTTTGCAGTTGGTGGAAAGGACGGTGTGCCTTACCCCGTGGACAGAAAGGCGATGGATGAAAGCATCGAGGTTCTTCGAAACGGGATAGAGGAGGCGAAGTTGGGTGGAAAGGAGAAGCTCAGGGCACTGAGAAGGCTTTCTGATTTCGTTCCTCCGGATATAAAATGGTAAGGAGGATATTAATTCGGATGGGGGTTACAGGTGGACTTTAAAGAGGAACAGGTGGGAAATACTTTTAAATGGATGAAAAGAATTATGGTTGAAAAAATGAAAAAGGACTGGACACGAGGAGAGCTGGAAAAGCACTATATAGGGAAGATGAAAGCGATTACCATCCCTGTGAACGTCTCTTTTTCCGGTAAACAGAAGATTCTCGAGATGAAAGAGTTGGAGGGGATCCTCAGAAATGCCAAGGTCATAGCCCAGGGGGAGTGCTATTGCCGAAAAAAAATGGGAAATTGTATCGAGCCCATGGACGGCTGCCTGAGCATTGACGATGAGGCAATTGATGAAGTCGAAAGGAAGAAGGCCAGGCGCATTACAGTCGAAGAAGCGCTTTCGGCCATGAAACGAACCCATGATGCGGGTTTGGTGCACATGGCCTATATCTTTGAGGGTAGGGATGAGGTCGGGGTAATTTGCAGCTGCTGCTCCTGCTGCTGCCATTCCCTTTCCGCGGCCCTGAGGTTCGGTTACTCTGATCATGTCTTCAGTTCCGCTCTCGTTGCTTCTCATGATCCTGACAAATGCGATGATTGCGCAACATGTGTGGACAGATGTCAGTTCGGTGCGAGGGAGGTCGTTGCGGATGTCTTGGTTTTCCAAAAAGAGAAGTGTTTTGGCTGCGGGCTTTGTTTGGAGAGCTGTTCCGAGGATGCTATTTCCATGGTTGAAAGGACTTGAGAATTCACTTTCAAGGTGCGGGAGTCCTACCCAGTTTTACCAATTCTTTTAGGTATCTATTCCTCCTTTTCTCATATGCAGTGCTATCCTTTCCAAAGGGAATGTACTCTGAGACCAGCCAGTCTTCGCAGGTCAGCTCGATTTTTGTTTTATCTGCCAGTCCTTTGAGAAATCCGAACTCCACAAATTCTCTTTTTTTTGGATGTCTTTTCTTTCATCCATTCTATAAGTTCGAGATCATGTGTTCCAACAAAAAAGGGGGTATTGCTATTCCGCAGAACCTCGAATGATTCCTTGAATCTTTTTTGGATGGACTTGAAATCCTCAAGGTCTCCTTTATAGGCTCCTTTGATCAGCCGAACTTTGATACCTTTTGCAATAACCTTATTTAAATCTTCCAAAGTTCGATTGAGGTAAGCTTGAAGTGCCATGGTGATGGGGATTTCTTGTGTTGAAAATGGCAAAGCTGTCTTTAAGGTGTATTCCACAAGGGGCGCTCCCTCCATGTCAATTTCCACAATCACATTTTGTCTGGCTGCTTCTTCCAGTATTTTACCAAGATTCTCTTTACATAGGGTTTTATCGAAGATTGCACCTATTGCAGTCAACTTCACGGCAAGTGAGGCCCTCAACTTTTCTTCTTTGATGGCCTTTGCAATTAAAATGTAAGAATCCATGATTTCTCCTGCCTCTTCTTCGGATTTCGTGTGCTCCCCCAGAACATCTATTGTGCATCTGATACCCTGGCTGTTCCTTTTTCTGCACCATTTTAGAGTGGTTGGCCAATCGGGTAAGGCCCATCTGTTTTCATGTTCATCCATTGAATTCCGTAAAGGTATGCCGATAGAAAAGATTGCCGATTTGTTATGTGGTAGAGGAAAGAAGTTTCAGTCACCCCTCCTCTTTAGGTTTATATTGGAGGACTAAGTATATTGGCCTTTTGTGATTGAGCATGTATAAAAGAAGTTTGAGATCTGAGAGGCATTCTGCTTTTATGGGAGCGTGGTTATGATAAAGATATTGTGGAGAAATATATATCGAGCCAGAAACCGCGGTGGTAATTTCATGGAGGTATTAAGCATTGATATGGAAACATTAATATAGTAAGATAATCTTACTTATTATTGTGGTACAATGGGTGAAGTAATGATAACCAGGTTATCTTCAAAAGGTCAGATAGTGTTACCAAAGGCTTTACGGGAGACGCTCGGTTTAAAGTCAGGTGAAATTTTTGCAATGTTCGGTGAGGACGATACAATTGTTCTAAAAAAGATCGAATTGCCTTCGGAAAAGGAGTTTGAAAAATTGTTAAAATGGGGACAGAAATATGCCAAGAGATTCAAGATATCTAAGAAGGATGTTTTAAGGGCAATTGAAGAGATTAGAGGCAAGGGCGGATAGTTTAATGCGTATTGTGCTGGATACCAACGATTTAATATCCGCATTTTTCTGGGACGGTAACGAGAGAAAGTTATTAAGAATGTGCAGAAAAAAGAAACATCAACTTGTTACCTCTCCACAAATCTTGGTTGAGTTGACAAGGGTTCTTCTCGACAAGTTTGATCTTCCAGAAGGGAAGGTTAATGAATATCAGGAGGAAATCCTATTGATGTCCGAATTGATATTACTTACAGGAGAAATTGATATCATTGAAGAGGATCCAACGGATAATATCATCCTCGAAACTGCTGTGTTGGGTAAAGCAACTAAGATCATTACCGGAGATAAACATCTTCTAAAATTTAAAAAATATAAAGGGATAGAAATTATAAAATCAATGGAAAAAAGGTAAAAAGAGTGGAATGACCCTTTCAGTAGATCATCCCGAATTTTGGAGCCCAGAGCGCTTTTGGGCATTGTTTCACAAGTTCCGGAAATTCTCTTCTCAGAAAGCGTGAGGACTTTCCCTTGACATTGTTCATTATCTTTGAAATGGAGAGTCTGGGAGGATATATAAATTGGAGGTGGACCCTATTAAGATATACCCTGATTTGAACGACTCCGCAATCGAGATCATCTAAAACATCATGTATTATGTCCTTGGTCCTTTTCTGAATAGAACCCTTTAGCAACGGTCTATTGTATTTCGTATGAAACACTATATAGATGCCTGATACTTTCCCGCTCAGATTTTTCCGGTTTGAATACTTTTTGGATTTCATGGTTTTTCTCAATCTTGAGGAGGGTTTGGATTAATACTTTCTATCTGACAAGGCTCATCTATCTGGATGATTGTTCGATTTCGATAATCCTCTTATATAAATCATCTTTGCAGGTGAGAGCCAGGAGGCGATGATTTACATGAGATGGGAAGTTTTAACTCAAAGGCGACTGTTACACCTGAAAGACAAGAAGTGAGAAGAAGGGAGAATGGAGAGGGTGTATGGGCATTGAAGAGAGTTTCAGAAAGAAGGACAATAGTTTCGGGTATCCCCTTGGTTTGGGTTTATATATGTAGATTCATATGATTGGGACGAGGCATCTTGCTCTTGCAGAAACCCCGCCCGGATGAGGTGGAGTTTTTTTACTTCCAGGCCTGGTACTTAAGGGCGGGGTTTATAAGCTAATATAAGTATATATAAGATAATATACGTACGTGACTTAAGGAGGCGGTTAGCGATAAAAGGTGAGGCGGTATGAATAATGGTAGTATGTCCAAAATGTAAAAGTGAAATTTCGTTTATTAGATTAATT
>JAZGAR010000083.1:0-14682 GCA_036475875.1 Thermoplasmata archaeon | reverse complement strand
TGATATCAACGCATTCATCGTATTCATCCTTTGCCAGAAAAGGCAATAGGCCATTCTCCTGAGAATACGAGCCCATACCTCCGGTGTTTGGCCCGATATCGCCTTCATAGGCTCTTTTATGATCCTGGACAGCAGGCATTGGTATAATATGGCTGCCATCACAAAATGCCTGGAGTGTGATCTCTTCTCCCACAATCTTCTCCTCCAGTATGAAACTCGATGATCCACCTATCTTATTGTTTATTATTTCCTTGCAGTAATCAATAACATTCTCTTTGGTCAATAAATGCTCACCCATGATCTTCACGCCTTTACCGCCTGTCAAGCCTATGGGCTTTACAACCACCTCCTTACCATAATCCTTTAGGAATTTCTTTGCTTCCTCAGTATTATCGAAAACCTTGTAATCAACCATACCAGGTAAGTTGTGCCTTGCCATCAAATCCCGCATGTATCGTTTTGATATCTCTATCCATGATGCTTTCTGGCTCGGTCCAACGCTAGGTATACCTTCCTTTTCAAGCACATCCACGATTCCTGCATCCAAGGGAGCTTCTGGACCTATCACAGCAAAATCAACACCTTTGGACTTTGCCCATTCCGTTACTTTATCCACCTCTGTTTCCTTTGTGTATAATGTGTCCTTGCTCACCCTTGCTATCCCTGGGTTGCGATTCTTCATAACCGAGTAAAGCTCCACGTCCCCCTTGAGCAGAGCCTTCACTATAGCGTGTTCTCTTGCGCCTCCTCCAACAGTAAGAACTTTCATACCTCTTGCCCTCTTTTCAGTGGGGGTAATAGATTTGGATACGTTTATAGATTTTGGTGGTCTTGGTGAAAGTTGATTTTCGTAAAGTCACAAAAGGGAAGGATTTTATACCATTACTAAGATGCAGTAAAATTGAATGACGAAGTGAGAGGGATAATCATGGAGAACAAAACGGAAATGGGACTGTTGCTCATCATATTTGGCATGGTGCTCAGCATATTTTCAACTCTAGGAAGCGTATCCACTGGCAGTTTGGGAAGTTCCAGTTTCTCCCCTGGGGTGATAATCGCTGCGATCATTAGCTTCTTTGGAACTATCCTCATGCTTGTAGGCTGGATTCTCATGCTCACAGGCAGGAGGGAGTTTGGCGATGAACATGGTCAGTCCGTTATCTATTCACTCATTGCCTTCGTAATAGGTTTTGTCGTCATAATCATCGGGTCAGTTATTATGGTTATTGGGGCCATGTCCGGTGTAATGATGGGTGGCGTGGAGGATGAGATCGATTATTCCCAGATGGCCCAAGGCATGACGCAGGGCATAATCGTGATGCAGGTTGGACAATTGATATTCTTGGTTGGCGCCATACTTCTGGTCTACAAGCTTGAAAATGACATTGGGAGGGTGGTTCTGTACCTAGCACTGGTAGTGAGCATAATAGTTGCCATAATCTCGACTTTCATCCTTTCTTCGGCTTTGAACGAACTCATGGATACAATGGAGAACACACCGGAGGAAGAATGGGAGAGCGAGTTTGAAGATTTCTCTCGAGAAACGAGCTCGATCAGCGCTTTGGGGGCGATAGGTACGGTTCTGATCATGATAGGTTATATCATCCCCTATAACCGTATAAAGAAAGGTGAATTAAAGCCTATAACTCCGCCTCCTCCGGCTTACGGCATGCCTCCATATCCTCCACCTTACCCATATCCTGGACCTTATCCACCGTATCAGCAACCACCCTATCAACAACCACCATATCAGCCAGCCCAACAACCGGAAGGCCGACCTGGAGATAAGGCACAACCTGGACCTTCTCCTGTTGGTCCAGTGCAGCCCCAGGTAGTTTCTCTGGAACCGGTGGGGATTAAGAACTGCCCACATTGCGGCACCCAGATACCCATTGGGAGCACCACTTGCCCAGTCTGTAAAAAAGATTTGAGATAGAATAAAAATGCACTCAATTTTGATGAAAAGTAAATGTAAAGATTTTTATGAAATGGATGGGGGAAGTGCGGGGGATGTGGATGTTTAAGACATAATTGATGATTAATTATAACATCGACTGACACGCTTTAGAATATAGCATTCTCGAATATAGCTTTATTAAACTTAGGGCGGGGGAAGGGTGTTCATGTTTAAGACATAAGCATCTTTAGGCATAACATGAACACAATGCCCCCGCATCGGTTATAAATATATTAAAATTAAAGATGCGGGGGAAGGGATTTGAACCCTTGAACCACTTCTGGACAGGATATCCAAACCAGCGCAATTGTTGAACCCTTACACTTAGGATCTTAAGTCCTGCGCCGTTGGCCATGCTTGGCTACCCCCGCAATAAAGCGAATACCGTCTGAGGAGGATAGCCAAGCTCGCTCCGCAGACAAACTGTAGGTTTGTCGAGGCACAGAGGGGCCCTGAAAGGCACCTCGAGGGTGGCTACCCCCGCATTGGGGCAACTACATACACCTAAAAGGTATAACCTTTGAGGTTTTTTGTTTTTTCTATAGGTTTTCTACTGATGAGGAATTTTTTTAAGGTCTTACCTTATATATAACTGGGTAAACATGTGATATACCAAAAATTAATGTATAAGTATAAGTATAGTAAGAAGCCATAAAAAGCGATCTGGAGGTATTATCTTCGGCGATATCACACAGGTCCTGTCAAATGTCGCATATCAGGCCTATGAAAAAAAGTTGCTAAAGGAAGTGTTAGAGGGACCTATCCCAAAACACGTAGCCATCATCATGGATGGCAACAGGAGGTTTGCCAGGGAATTGGGCATCGATCCCATAGAAGGGCACCTCAAGGGAAAGGACAAGTTGGAGGAAGTTACTGATTGGTGCCTCGAAGTTGGAGTTAAAATCCTGACTGTCTTCGCATTCTCCACGGAGAATCTGAAGAGAAAGACGGAGGAAATTGACAGACTTATGACTATGTTCGCGGAAAATTTTAGAAGGGCAGGGGATGATGAAAGGGCGCATAAACATGGCATCAGGGTGAAGGCTATTGGTCAAAAGAACCTCCTCCCGAAAGAAGTTCAGGACGCCATAACCTACGCTGAGGAAAAGACAAAGGACTATAATAATTACTTCTTCAACATCGCCGTGGCATATGGAAGCAGAGAGGAAATCTTGCAGGCCATCAGAAATATCGCAGATGATGTGAAAAACGGAAAGTTGGACTCAAAAAACATCGACGAGAAGGTGTTTTCCTCCTATCTCTATACTGCCGATTTGCCAGACCCGGATTTGGTGCTTAGGACTTCAGGTGAGGAGAGGATTTCGAACTTCTTATTATGGCAGTTGGCCTACTCCGAGCTATATTTTGCAGACATATACTGGCCTGGGTTCAGGAAAGTTGACTTTTTGAGAGCAATAAGATCCTATCAAAAGAGAAAGAGGAGGTTTGGAGAGTGAATAATTACGGAAGGAGTCTGCCGCGATTTACCTAACCTGCACGCCGAGCTCGATTTTTACCTTTGATTGTATTCAGCTTGCAATTACATAAAGACTTCTTCTAAAAAATTGGTTGAGGTCTGTAAGGCAGTATGCGCATTCTTTAATGCCATCTTGTATTGATCGTTTCAAACAATGTACATGGTATGGTCTTTTGCATTGGATGCAGGGTATCTCACATATCTCCTCACTTTCTTCTAAAGGCACAGTTAAAAGTGGAAAGCCACAGATAGGGCATTCTCTTTGGCCGCAAATTAGGCACTTGAACAGAGAATTATTCGATAGAGATAATGATAGCCTATTCACAGCATCAGCCAAAAACATGCTCGGGGCCCAGGATTTCAGCATATCTGCCAAAAAAACCTGCGCGGTCCTTTTGACTTCCTCATCATCAGCATCAGCCTCTATCTCTGGAGGCATGAGCGGATATGCTTTCGGAACCTTAATCTTGAGATTTATATGCATTTTCACAGATGCCTCTCCCCCCAACATATCCCCCTCGGACTTTGGAACCGCTATCACGACATTATATTCCCCGTTAATGATCTCAAATTTCTCTGCAACCATCCTTAGCAATGATTCTTCGAACTCTATCCTATGCAGGTCGTTTATCGAATGGGATAAGCTACGAAGCACGTCCATGATCCTCTTCTGTGGTTTCTCTGGCCATTTCTTAATTCCTTCCAATTCATCTATCTCCAAGTCTTTAAGGTCCCCTGGTAAATATATGATCGGTGGAGAAGGATAATGCTTTAGATCCAGCTCCACCTCAAAAAATCTCCGGCCATATGTGGATAACGTTACCACGAGTCTGTTTTTGGTCAATCTCTTGGTTTTGTATTCCCTTTTGATGACCTCTATTTCGCTTTCCACCATAGAATCCTCCACCAGCTTTACCTCTAATTTCTGAAGAATGTCTACTATATTCTCAGAAATCAAAACGCCCCAATGCCTAAATTTGGTCAGGATTTCATCCAGGCCTCGAATTCTAACTAAAAGCTCGTCTGTGAAAGTCATAGATGGCTTTTTGGGATAATCTCTGAAGTTTATAGTTATAGGATAGATATTGTAAATCCCGGCGTCCAAACATGAGAGGTAGACTATAACATGATATATCTCATCACCGACCAACTCAACAGAAAAACTGTTGTTCAGATCCAGATACTGCTGGATAGCCTCCTCGTTCTCGAACCCGCCCTGAGAAGGCTCTGCCTCTTTGATTTCTGATTCATAGGTTATATCCATCTCAAAGAAGGTCGCAGGCAATATCTCTTCCACTTCATAGACCCCTTCCTCCTTCACCTTTGAATTCTCAGAAGTAACTTCTACGAACTCATCCTCAGGAAAAACCTCTATAAACTCAACCTCTTGCTTTTCGTCTAAAACCTTCTCCTTACCTTTCCCATCCTCAATACTGCTTAAGTTATCACGCTCGATTTCCTGGGCCTTCTTCTCCTCAGGCTTGATCCTGGATTCAATGGTATGTATCACGTCCTTGAGCCTTGGTGGAAATTCGGGGTCCCAATTGCTCAATTCCTCGAGTAACTCATCTAAGCCCTCAATATTGATCAAGAGTTCATCCGAAAAGGAGAAAGTAGGTTTTTTTGGGTAATATCCAAAATCTATACTGACGAAGAACTGCTCTTTGCTTGGAGATTTCAAGAATACCGAAACATCCATAATCCTGCTGTCAATTAAAGCCAAGGAGAATTCATCGGTCAACTCAAGGTATTGGTTATAGACTTCATCAGGTATTGGACTGACCTCTATTGTCGCTTCCTTATCATGTTCGAGATCCAAAGGTACAGGACCGTAGCAGTGGGGGCAGATCCTCTCTGCACCGTCAACACTGGATATGGCATCGAAGTACTGCTCGATGCAGACCTTGTGGAATGCCACACCGCAGGAATGCTCGTAATCGGCGTTAGCCCGCCTACAGATGGCACATTCCTTTGTTCTAACGGCCTCATTTTTGGGTAACTCCACGAACTCGGACACCTTTACCTTAGAAGAAGGCTGTGGAGATCTTTTCTTGGGCACCCATATTGGAATCATGGGCAAGAGGATTGTGATCGTATTGATTTTTTTGAGGAAAGTTAGTCTAAGAGTTAACATCTTACAGCCTCTTCCGAAGCGAATTAACTACAAGGCCTGATAAAAAGTTTTCTGTGGATTTTGAGAAATCCTCAATAAAGACTCTTTCCGCAGTTTCCGCATATCTTATCGCCTGATATGATACCTTCATAGCCACAGAATTCGCATTTACTTGTTGCTTCGCGCCTTCTGACCTCTTTCTTCCTAAGCTCTTCGATTGCCGTTTTCGTTGATTCCATGTGCCCCTGTAACCTTTTGTGGAGAATTTTTATCTCCTTGTACATATTCTTGATTATCCCGCGCATTTCCTTGACGGTCTTCTCCACCTCTTCAGTCTCTTTGGGCTTTGTAGGTTCTTCGGGTAACGCAGGCTCAGGCCTCTTAAACTCCTCCCCATACTCGAGAACCAAAGGAAAGTCTTTGCTGCTGAGCATTGACACCTCATAAACGGAAGCTATTACCTCCTGCAAGGGATGGACGACTTCAATGCTTTCAATCTCAGTGAAATCAGATTTCTCCCTCAGCTGAGGGTCCATTAATCTAAATATCTTTATGTATTCCTTCAGCTTACTTTCACCATCGAACATAGAGGGGTCGAAAACTAAAGCTATTGCCTTGGAGTTCAAGGATTGATAGCCAGAGTGGTTTATCTTGTCAACCGCGGAGAGGAATAGGCCGTGACCAGGATGCGTATGGTACCAGCCTATGACCCAATTTTCATTTGTAAGGGTTTGGTTTATTTCGTCAGCCTTTGCGTAGTGCTCGATCTGAAATTCCACCTCTACCAAATTACCATGGGCCATTGGTATTGCATCCTTTATTTCTACTTTACTATCATCCACATTCCCCACTAGGAATCCCATGCATTCCACCCATTTCTCTCGTGGTGTGCGGGGATTGGAAAACCTCATTCCGTGCCTCAGGACTTTGTTCAGTGCCCTGTAGTTGAGGCTTACGAACTCCTTTTTCTCCTCAGGGCCATCTACAATTTCTTTCGGCTCTTCTGCAGTAACTTTGCGCTCTTCTTCCTCCACCTTGCCTTCCTCGGGCTTGGGAACTCCTTCTTTCGACAATTTCTTGTGCATTTTGACCTTTAACTTCTTTTTCTTGAGCTTGACCTTCTTTGCCTTAGGCATATTTCTCAGTCCACTCCCTTGCCTTTTTTTCGAACTTATCCCTATTATGCTTGTACTGCGCTCCAGCCTCCCGATTCAATGGGTCGTCTGGATTGAAGAAAGGGGGATAGCAATGTATCATCAGTTTTAGACACTCGATAAGCATTAATAAATCCTTGGTAGGGGTCCAGCCGATGGTCTTGGTCACTGGGTCCACCTTCCCAATCCTATCGGGATTGATGATGTCAAAACACACGTTGTCCTTCCAAAAGTTCTTTCTTGGCGGCGTTCTGTCTATATCTATGTTCGGATGCCACATCTTGGTATGGCAGAATACACCTGGTGGATAAAAAGGGTAGTTGTTGAAGGTCTTGATTTCAAAAACGAATCTACCGTTCTCATATGGGGTGTCTTTGGCACCAAAAATCGTTACCTTTAGATGGCCAACAAAAGGTTCCTCAGGCCAAAGCTCTATGAGAACATATCCGTCGTTCTGGAAGCGCTGTATTGCCTCGAAATAGTCCCTTTCTATCCGCTCGTATTCTGTCAAGACTAGTCCTCCAATTCAATGATGAACTCCTCTTGCCTTCGCTCTGGTTTGCCATCTTTTCTTTTCGAAGTATATGTTGCTCTCAGTATATCATGATTTTGGATTTGTAACGGAGATAATTTCTTGTCCTGGATGCTCTGATTCGGAACAGCGATAACGCTTCCGTCTATAACTTTGGTTATTAGGGCCGTGTCGGGCAGGGCAAGGCCTTTGGCCCTGAGTGCCGATACCATATCGTCTAGTGTAGAGCCTTTACTCATTATAATGCGAAGTTTCACCCTCTTCTTACCACATACGGGACAGTTTTCGTCCCTTGAAAGCTCCACAGGCGTGAATATTCCGAATGCAGAGCTGTATTCGAGGTAAGACGGAGACATTATCTCGCCTATATTATGTCCTTTGAGCTTGTGAATAATTTTTAGCACCTCGTGAGAGACTATACCCGATATTACGGCATTGACCGTGAGTATGGAAGGAATCTTATTCTTTATTACGTTCTCCACCTCCTCGGGTATGAATTTCTCTGCCTCAGTATGAGGCGATTCCTTTGAGAACCCATATGCAATAGAAGCGATCTCCTCCAGCTCAGTACCAGAATACTCTTTATGAATGCCATGTTCTTTGACGAATTCATCCTCAGCTTTGAGTATGCACTGCTCCCTACTTCTTGGCTGGCCAGGAATTGAACATGCCACATACACCTTTTCATCTGCAGGTGGTATAGGAAAGAAACATCTCAGGCATGGGGTCTGCTCACCCTCAATCCCACAACCCTCAGGGATAATTACCAGGATATTGCCCTTGAATCCTGTTGCAGCGCCATCAACATATGGAATGCGAAGATCGAGCGCCAATCTGTTCAAGGCGAATCTCGCATTGAATGAGTCCAAACCACCTGCTATGACATCTGCACCCTCAAACACACCCATAGGCAATTCTTGAAATTTTCTTGTGTGAGCGATGATGTCAATATCAGGGTTGAGAACTCCCAGCTTTTCTTGCGCCACCTTTGCCTTCAGCCTGCCTTTATCTGCATCGGTAAAAAGCATCTGTCTCGATAGGTTGGATGTTTCGATGGTATCCATATCAATCAAGGTCAACTTGCCTAGACCCACCAGAGCAAGGTTTTTAGCTATCTCGCAGCCTAATGCCCCAATGCCAATAATGATGACATGAGAAGAAGATATGATATCCTGATTCCAGCCTTCTAAAGAAAGATGCCGTGCATATCTAGCTAAACCTTTTTTGTCACGCCCTAATCCAACCACCTGCTTGCTGTGTTATGATGGTTATCGTATCCTTCTCAGGTTTATGGCCCAGCTCCTGCATTTTCTTAGAGAACACCATGTTATCGCCTAAAGGCTGACCTTTATAAATCAACTGCACGACCAACACCTGATGGATCTTATAGGCGTTCCTAAGGAGGTTTTTAGCGTCCTTGCATGTCGCCTCTTTCGGCACGTTCACGAACTTTGTGCCCTGATTTGGCGGCAGTCCCATCATTCTGAACTTGTACTTTGGCATGGTTTCACCCTGAATGTGGAATGGAGGTATTGATAGATTAAGGTGTCGGTTAGCAACGCCAGAAGGTCTCAATGTCCGGTTCAACTAATCAGTAGCATAAACTTTATTTATCCCGTTCAGAAATCTATTAATATCCCAATCAGATATTTTTTTGGGGATGACAATCAGAAGGAAACCGCTAATTATTAGATAGAAACATACGAGAAGCCAGAAAAAAGTGAGGTTATACTGAATATAAAGATAAGCGAAAAAAATTCCAAATAAGAAGGATACTGGACCCAATACTGAATACAATTTTCTACTGTTGTGAGTCATACCCTCGAAAATGATTTCTTCATTAAGCAAGATTTCTTGACATTTAGTGCATATTTGATGACTTGTTATATTCTCGGCACCGCATGAATAACAATATATTTTGCTTTCGCTCAACCGCAACCCAGGAATTGGAAATGAAAGGGCTTTTAGAATATCTTTTTTTGGCCGATTCAACAGCCAATTTCTCGTTAATATGAAAAACAGGCCAAACAATATGGAAAAAACTCCTGCACCATAGAGAATTGGTCCCCGATACCTTAAAGGAACTACCGCGGTAACGTAAATAATCTCTATCATCCCCACCAATATCAACAAAATCGCCCAAAATAGTATCATCTTCTCTTGGGTTCCTTTTATCTTTCGCGCTATAATTTCCTTCGTAAAAAGGAAGTTACCACATATTTGACACACCTGCTTGTCTTCCGTTAGCTCTGCCCCGCACTCCGCACAGTACGTCATTGTATGATCAAATATCTATCAAATTATTTAAACGTAGTGCAGTTACATGCCCATAAAAGCCAGGTTTTCGAATCAATAGCCGGTTTTCTCACTTATTACCCTCGTAACCTGAAACGCCCCATCACTGAAAAGCAAGGTATAGTAATCTGGGCTATGGTTGGTACCCCTCATCTTCACGCATCTTATTCTCCTCTGGATCGTGACGCCATCCACGTTCTCCATTGTCAAATGAATTATACCATCAGCCAAGAAATCCTCGCCGTACTTTCCAAAGTCCCTAGAACTTTGGCTCATCTCCGAGATCAGGATCACTGTCGTGTTCAAGTCCTTCAGCCATTCAAAGAGATGAAATAGATCATTTCTAGGTTCAGTGAAGTTGGCCAAGATCTCCAGCACAGGTAATGTGTCTAAAACCAGAATATCATAATCCATATTCTTTTTTAGGTTTTGGGCGTACATCTTGAATATCTGTGTCCAGGTTTGCTGTCCCAGTTTGTCCAGATTCTTCCTTATAAGGGATAGGTCCACCACGCTTATAAAGTCCCTGACATCGTCGAAATTCAAGCCCATCGATGCTATATGATCTAAGAGGCCCTCCCTGCTTTGTTCTAAGGTTATGTATGCACCTTTCAGGTTATCCTTCAAAGCATTTTTAAATAAGATGTAAAAAGCTACTGAAGATTTCATTGTGCCAGGCTCACCCAGGAGGAGTACATTGTGCCCTTTTGGAATCCCACCGTTCATCTTCTCATCGAATCCCTCAATATGTGTTTTAATTCGTTCTTTTGGCATTGAAAATCACCTGTTATTGTGGTAATCTCAGAGGGTGCTTATATAATTTTTGCCATTATTATTAAGAAGAGATTTGTTTTCCAACCATGAGAACGAATATAGCGTCCAATTTCCGTCTAAAAGAAAAATATAAACAAGGAAATTGCGCTGAGCCTACGAAATAAGAAGTAAATGTATTAAAATTATATTTCGTGGCAAGGCGCTGTTTTCGGCAATAGCAATCAAATACAAAGAAAACTTCGTCGAGCCTACGAAATAAGAAGTAATTGTGTTAAAATTATATTTCGTGGTAAGGCGCTGTTTTCGGCAATAAACGATTATCAAAAAGAAAACAGCGCTGAGGGGGAGATTCGAACTCCATAGGTAACCTCCAATTCTTCTTGTTGTTATTCGGTTTCCTACTTATTCGAATCTCCTTAATTCCTATATAACTATAATCCCTCAGCTTCAATTGTAAAATAATTAAAAACGCTGAGGGGGAGATTCGAACTCCCGCGGTGCAGAGCACCACCGGCTTTCAGGGTTTCCTTCGTTCCTGTTCTGACTCTCAAGGCCGGCGCCTTAAGCCTGGCTTAGCTACCTCAGCATTCCCCTTATGAGATAAATCCACACTCAGCCCTATCATGGTGGACGATTATCAACTTTTCGTTAATTCAAGGTTGAGAGGAATCTTGGCCATTTAGATACGTGCTTAAAATCCATGGAGCCTGGTCATGATGGCAAGTTATCTTACCTTCTAAACCGAAGATCAATTTTTCTTAGGGGACATGCCCTCTACATCCAGTTCAAAGCCATAAATAGGGCTACTTAGTTCGAAATTCGTAATAACCTGAGGATGCAGCTCGCCAAAGAAACCGATGTTCTCATTCTTGCAAATCATAGATGCACATCTCCCATCAATAAAGCTGCCGTGAGAAAATGGATGAATAGCGTATTGTAATCCTACGGCCTTTAATATTCCTTCCACAAGTGATTTGACCTCTGTGAAACTCGCCTTTGGGTATATCGCCACACCAGCGAACTTGTAAACGTTATGCTCCCGTGGAACTGCGATCCCAACTTCAAATATCCTCTGCGGCAGGTCCCTATGTCTATTTGCCTTGAGAGTGCTCAATAGACTTGGCAACAACGAGACCCTAAGGATGGTATGCTCAGCAGTCAAAGGATTCTTTACTGTGGCTCTTTCTGAGATTTCGAGATTCATCATTTCAAACTGGTCTTTCTCATTTGAAAGCGTAAGGGTCATAACCTCATTGAAACCAAAGCCCACCATTATGGTCCTTAACTTGTTGCAAAAATCGATTATCTCCATTGATTTCCCAAAAGTCATGGTTTTTGGAAGCTCAGACCCAAATTCCATATAACCGTAGCTTATAGCTACATCCTCCACGAGATCGATGGGATGCAGGATATCGCTTCTATAGGCAGGAATGAGTGTATTTATGCTCCCCCCCACAATCTGCACACCGAACCTCATCTTTTCAAGATGCTTTGTAACTTCCTCAAAAGACATGTTCGTGCCCAACATATCGTTCATATAACCCAATCCCAGGTCCATCCTCGTTGGCTCCAAGTTCGGGGTGTTAATGCTTTCGTTTGGATATACAACCTCAACCCTCTCTATCTTTCCACCGCGCTCTGCAAGTGCTGTGGAGATTATATTCAATGCATGGTTTACAGCGTTCATATCTGTACCTGTTAGATCCAAGAAGATATCTTTTGTATCTTCCGTCACCATCGTCAATATCCCATTGATTATCGGTGGAAAGGAAAGCACCTCATTATTAGCATCCAATATTATCGGGTATCGTGTAAAGCCCTCCAACGTCCACGCATATTCCCTGCCTTTCTCGTGTTTTCTCAGAATTTCCTCCAAGTCCATGGTCTCTGATTTACCAAGAGGCACGAACTGTATGCTCTCTGGATCCACCGCCTTATAGGTGAAAGGGGGAGTTATATTCTTGTAATCGTGCACGCCTATGGCCGTCTTCGCCCTCTTCCTTCCCAAGGTAAGGTGGAGTTTCTCCTGCATGTCCATGAGTGATTGAATAAAAAAATCGGTCATCGTAACTCCCCGAATAAGGCCGCTCACAATAAAGGGTCTTACTTCATTGACCGTGGGGTCAACGATGAGTTTTATATCCGAATCAGTGATGGGATATTCCTTCAGTCCAACCTCTAATCCCAAATAACCCCTTAATGCCCTTGCCACACCCTCGACAGAGTAGAGGTCAGGTCTATCAGGAAAAAACTCGATGTCCATCTGTGTGTAATCTACCCTTTCTATGTCAGCACCCATCATAGGGATGGTCTCAATGAGCTTTTCCATCTCTATCTTTGTCCCGAGAAGGTCGATCAAATCGTCATATTCGATGGATATCACTGGCATGAATACCGCTCACGTGAAAAGGCTTTGAGGTATATTTTTGTTTTGATGCGAATGAATCATTTTCGGGCTTAGAAGGCTCCGTTTTCTGGGTAACACATTGTTTGTTTACCCTTTCTTTCGACCCTGATGAAACCTGCATTTGCCATGACACTGATGTGATAGTTTATCGTGGAAGTACTTAGTCCTACGATATCGGAAAGTTCCTTTTGTGATATTCCTGGGTTATCGATAATTTGACCCATAATCAGCTCCTGGCCCTTATTTAAAATTACAACACCATCGGGGACTTTCATACCTGGTGGATAGAATCTCTTATACCTTCCATCCCTCGCAGATGCAATGAGATCTTCCTTCTCCAGTGTTTTGAGGTGATACGCCAAAGTACCGTTTGTAAGGCCCAAAGCCCTTTTAATTGCATTGTAGTGTTCCCCGGGATTAGCCATGATATAGCCTCTGATCATTCCCCTGGTTTCCTGATCCAGTATATCCTCCCTCTTTAATCGTGTATAGAGGCTCATTCCTGCGGCAAAGAGCGCATATTTTCCGACTTCGGTACCTCCCAGGAATGCAACCGTGCCCGCACCTGTGGCAGCCCCGCCTATCAATATGATCCACCAAAATAACTCTGCTGCAGCTCTGCCAACAAGTATATCCATGGATTCCTCATTGCTCGAAACCTCGTCGCTTACAACCTGCAATAGAATATCTTCCTCACGATAATCCTGATCCTCCATAAGAACAGGTGCTGTGATTCGTAAGTAGAAAGTAAAGGATTCATCCCTGGGTATATTTTGGGGGGGTGTAACCACAGTGATATTAAGACCCTTGTCATCCAAAACAACGAGCCTCACGTTCATTGCTGAATTGTTATAACAGCTCACATACACTGGCACCGTCCTCTCCTCCCCTGATTCGAACCTAAATATGTTTAGTTCTCCGACTGAAAGCACCAGTACCGGACGAGCCTCAACAATCACACTTTTATTGGCAGCATTATTTCCTGTAAAAGGCTCCTGGGGGATTGAATCATCAATCATGACATGGATAATATAATCCCCCAATATTGGGGTCCATAGTATCGAGGCCAGGGTTGAATCTTGATCTTCAACAAAAAGGCTTATTTCTCCTATGAGAATTCCTGCACTAGGATCACCGTCATAGAATTTTACAGTGGCGAAAGCACTGAGATTTCCTATATTATGAATCGTTACATTAATGAAAACCTGGCTGCCTTCGATCAATCTTGGTTCAGAAAATACAATATCCTCCGAGGACAGTGTTAGGTCTGGATATGTTTTATTCAGTTTTATTCTGTAGACGAAGTTATGCTCCTCGATATTACCAGCAACATCCACACTCCAGTAATCCAGAGTATTGTTTTCTCCTTCGGTGGTGATAAGGGGTTGGCCATCGCTTATTATTGATTTGACATCGCCATTATTAATTCGATAAAAGGTATCGTTTAACCCGCTCAATCCATCTGAAGCTGTTAAGTTGATTGTGATATCCGAATAATGCCACAGATTGTTATAATCATCTGTAGTTGAAGGTTGTGTTTTATCCAATTTAATATTATACAGAAATTTGTGCGGCTCTTCATTACTTGCATTGTCAACGCTCCAATACTCCAAGGTATTGTTATCGTTTTCAGTTGTTATGATTGGGTGTCCATCAATTGAAAGGGTTTTTAATGATCCACCATTGATCCGGTAATATGTTTCGTTAATCCCAGAAGTATCGTCGAAAGCGGTTAAGATGATCATGAAATCAGAAGCATGCCATAAACCATCATAATCGTCACCTGTAGAAGGCAATGTCCTGTCTAGTTTGATGTTATATAGGAAGTGATGCGGCTCCTCATAACTGGCATTATCGATGCTCCAATATTCAAGGGTGTTGTTATCGTTTTCAGTTGTTATGATTGGATGTCCATCAATGGATAACATCTTTGTTGGACCATTATTGATCCTGTAATAGGTCTCATTAAGCCC
>JAZGAR010000082.1:0-7900 GCA_036475875.1 Thermoplasmata archaeon | reverse complement strand
TCCTCAACACCGTTTCTCTCATTCCTCTACCAATAAAACCTTGAGCGGTTCTCACCTTCTCCGCCTGACTGAACTTCCTGCATGTTGGGCATAAGCCAACAAAGGAGCTGGACAAAGACCTATCTGTCAGCATTTTTTCTATCTCGTTTGTGAGCATTATCGGTAAAAAGCTCTTGCCGCAGCGTTCACATCGGATCATGCCCACTTCCACCTTCACCTCTTCTTCGCCGCTTAAAAATCTCATGAGATCGAATTCCTCCCTGACATCCAAGCATTCCTTTGGACATAACTCTTCACATTTACCGCATGCGGTGCATTTCCAGTAGGTGTTTTTAATCTGGATGTTATCACCCTTAGATTCGACAGTGATCGCCCCGTCCTTGCACACATAACCACAAGCGCCGCAGCCAAGACATTTTTCCTTGTCAAAAATTGTCTCTCCATAACCTGAAATAACTTCGCTAAATTCCACAGCTTTGGTCTTCAATTCCTGAGAAATGCCCAAAAGCATTTCTCGAAGCATGGTCCTTTTTTTGTCGTGGCGAAGAGGGGTTTTTTTCCTCTTCAGTGGACTTGGTCCGAGCTTTTTTATGGTGGAGGTGAGATCATTCGCCAAACTCGCAAATTCCCTTGCCATAGCAGCTGACATGAAATGGATGCTGAGCCTTTCCTCCTCCATGCCCATGGCATTCAATATTCCTTTCAGAAAGTTCACCCTTTTTTCTGCCTTTTTGTTTCCATCAACATAATGACATTGTTCCTTTAAACAGCCACCAATAAAAACTCCGTCTGCACCCTTCTCAAAGGCTCTGAGGATGTGGATAGTGTCCACCTGGCCTGAGCAGGGGATCCTAATCAGTCTTATGTTGGAGGGGTAGGGTAAACGCGTTGTTCCCGCCAGGTCTGCGGCTGCGTAAACGCATTCGTTGCATACGAATCCGATTATCACAGGTTCAAATTTTTTCATTTAACACCCCGCAAATGCCGTCTATCTGCGCCAACATCTGCTCGTCTTTGTAATGCCTCAATTCTATGGCGCCAGTAGGACACTCTGCAGAACAAATTCCGCAAGCTTTGCATAAGGCTTCTATGATCACGGCACCCTGCCCCAAACCCCTATTCGGCTCCTCCTCCACTTCTATGGCTTCATAGGGACAGGCATCAACACAGATTCCGCATTGGTTGCACAGCTTTTCATCAACAACAGCCTTTGCCAGGTCTATGGTTATTTCCTTCTTGATTATCGACCTCAAGGCTGCAACTGCAGCGGCTCTCGCCTGAGCAACGCTATCGGGAATGTCCTTTGGACCTTGAGCGCAACCGCAAATGTAAATCCCTTCGATCTTCGTGTCTACAGGGGCCAATTTCGGATGTTTCTCGGTGAAAAATTTGTATGAATCTGTTTCCAAACGCAGAATCTTTGCGATTTTCTCTGCACTTTCGTTGGGAACCAATCCCGTGGAAAGTACCACTAGATCTGGTTCTATTGTCAAAGGTTCCCCAACATCCGTGTCCTCTAACCTTGCAATCAATTTGTTATTCTTATTCTTCAGTATCTCGGCAACTTTGCTTCTAATGAATTGAATGCCTAAATCACAGGCCCTCTTATAGTATTCCTCATATCCCTTCCCAAAGCTTCGAATATCGGTATAAGCAATATAAATCTCAGCATCTGGATCCTGCTCGGACCTTATCATCATGGCATGCTTTATTGCGCTCATGCAGCATATTCTCGAGCAATAGGGATTGTACTTCTCGTCCCTTGAGCCTACACATTGGAGCATGAGGTACCTCTTGGGTTTTTTACCATCCGAGGGTCTTACAACCTCCCCTTGTGTTGGTCCTGAGGGATCCATCATTCTTGCTAACTGCAGTTGTGTAACAACATCATCATAAACCCCATAACCGTACTCCGATATCCCCTCAGGATCGAATTCCCCTGCCCCGGTTGCTACTATTATTGCACCAATTTTTATCCGTCTTTTTTTTGCCTTTTGTTTAAAGTCTATTGCATCTGGAGCGCACACCTTTTTGCATACACCGCACTTGTTTTTTGTTAGCTTCAAACAATTTTTCTCGTCTATGACATAGGTCCTGGGAAGGGCCTGAGGAAATTGCAGGTATATGGCCTTTCTATTGCCCATACCCAGGTCCCATTCGCTTTTTACCTCCACAGGACATTTTTCAGCACAGTCTCCGCACCCGACACATTTTTTTTCGTCCACATAAATTGGCTTTTTCTCCACCACCACATCGAAGTTGCCGATGTATCCAT
This sequence comes from Thermoplasmata archaeon, assembly GCA_036475875.1. Lineage (GTDB taxonomy): Archaea > Thermoplasmatota > Thermoplasmata. The sequence continues at coordinate 5,625 of JAZGAR010000082.1, read as the reverse complement.
TAACATCCACCAGTTCGGAGTGGCTCAGAATCTCTATATTCGAATTCCTTGCCACATCAGCCATCTTCGGGGAGAGGATGCACATTGCACAGTCGTTTGTAGGAAATGTCTCCACCAATCGGGCCATATTGCCGCCGATGGAAGGTTCTTTTTCCAAAAGATAGACCGAAATCCCCATCTCAGCCACGTCCAACGCTGCCTGGATACCTGAAATCCCTCCACCAATTACCAATACCGACTGCTCTACAGGCACTGTCTTTTTCCCGATGGCTTCAAGGCTTCTCGCTCTTCCAACGGCGCCTTGTACGATATGCTTCGCCTTCTCAGTGGCTTTTTTTGGCTTATCGTAATGCACCCAAGACACATTCTCCCTTATATTTGCCATCTCTAAATGGAATGGGTTCAAGTCTGCCTCAGAAACAGCCTGCCTGAACGTATGCTCGTGAAGTTTCGGCGAGCATGAGGCCACAACCACCCTGTTGAGTCTCTTTTTTTTGATGGAATCCTTTATCATCTTTTGGCCTTGCATAGAGCACATGAACTCGTTATCTTTTGAAATTACGACGTCAGGTAATGATCCTGCAAATCTGGCGACATCCTTAACATCCACTACCTTGGTGATATTTGCCCCGCAGTGGCATACGAACACTCCTATGCGGTTTTTTTCTCCTCGTCCTTTTTTCATATGATCGCTTGGGAGGATAAATGGTATAAAATGTTATAAACTCTTCTCTATCTCCCGTGAAAGAGCATTTTACGGCACATATCTAACAGTGCCGATGTTAAACTCTCCTAAATTCCTTGTAGAACATTTTTCATCGCAAATTATTTAATAGTACCCATGTAATATATATTATCATGGTGGATTACGACAGGCCTTTGGGCATCCCTTTGCTGGCTTATCTCCTCTGGTTATTGGCACTTATCATCATCGTTTCTGCAGTGTATGTTTTTTTCTATGAGGATGAATTCTGGTATCATGGATTACTTCAGGGCCTGGGATCTGAGTTGGGCAACTTACTTGTGGTCATGACCTTTAGTATGCTTATCATAAGCTCGGGTATCGGTCTTTTAAAATCCTCATCGCGAGGCAGGGGACTTCTTGTGGCCCTTTGTGCAATCGGGGCAATTCATGGTGTTATCATGGCATTCTCAGACCTTTTCAGAGGGATCCTGGTGTTGATATTGTGTGTTATCGTGATAATCTATATGTTGACTCCGCGGGTCTCTGCAGAGTTTAAGACGATAGATTCAAGGAAGGCTGTTGATGCCATCGAGAAACTTAAATCCTCCAGGAAAAGCAGGTTTTATTAGGTCAACTTTTTTCATAGAGGTCCATATGTGCTGTTCTTCGAATAAAACAAATAAAAGGGTTTTTATAGGCTGCGAAGCTTTATTAATATAAAAACACTATCGAAACCCGAGGGCGTATATTTGGATTTAAATGAGTTGTATGGGAACCTGAAGAAAAGCAAATGGATATGGGTAATATCTATTTTGGTGACCATACCAGTTGACCTGATGTTGATGTTAATTCCAACTTGTTTGGCTCCGATATTGGTGGGATTGGTAACTTTTGGCATACCATATGCTTTCGGCGTTCGGAGCATGAAAACGTTTTTGAAAGTGGGAACAGTAATTATACTCATTACAGGTGTCCTCTTCGGTGCGCTACTCACCTATTTCATGTACGAGCAGGTATATTATTTCGAGGAAAGAACGGTTGGCGATACACATTTGGTTGACGGTATTGTGACGCCTTACTTGGGAAACGATAATACATCCTTTAATTACACGGTGGGATACACAGGAACAGAACCTCCAGCAAACATCACGGTTTATGTGAACATTACAGATGTATTAGGTGAGCACAAGAAGAACATATCTCTGAAGAAAGCCAACGGGTTTTACTATAACGAGACACTTTTAGATGAAAACACATATTATTATCACTTTGCAGTCCATTTACATGCCAATGATACATGGGTTGAAACCGAACAGGGTTTCGGACCGATAACAATTCCTTATTCAGATATGCTGGGTATACAAATCTTACAAGGAGTTCTTGTGATATTCCTGAACGCGGGCTTGTTCTTCTACATGGTATTGATTTTATACTGGTGGAGAAGAAATGCTAAACGAGATAGAATGAAATCGAGGGAAGATCTGGAAACTGAGGGGGAAGCAAAAGCCGAATCCCGGGAGGAAGAAATATTGGAGGAAGAAGATGAAGGGGAGGAGGGTAAAGAAGGGGAGGAAGAGGAAGGTAAAGAAGAAGAAAAGGGAGAGTATACATGCACTTCCTGCGGTGCCGATGTGGATGCAGACGCTACTGAGTGCCCTAGTTGCGGGGAGGAATTCGAAGACGAAGATGAGGACGAGGAGGAGGAACTCGAAGTAGAGGTAAAAGAGTAGGGGGAGAGTGCTTGGGCGGAGGCTCTGATAGGAGGAGAACTTGGGGAGGACTGCGAGCAGCTGAGATATGTCGGAACAAATCAGGATATCTCTAAAAACCCACAGGCTCCGAAAACTCTCCAAAGACCTCTTTCAAGACCTTCGTGATCTCACCAACGCTCGCATAGCATTTCACGCAATCGATCATGTACGGCATTAAATTATCTTTGCCCTTAGCAGCCTCACGCAGTCTATCCAAATTCCTCGCGACTTCGGCATTGTCCCTCTCGTCTCTCACCTGGTTGAGCCTCCTTATCTGCTCCCCTGCCAAGGCAGGATCGTAATCATGGAATTCTATGTTCCTTTCCTCCTCTTCGATTCGATACTTGTTAACTCCAACCTTGATCTCCTCCCCGGATTGTATTCTTTTCTCGTGCAGATAGGCCTGCATTGCCACCTCCCTTTGAACATATCCCTCTGATATCGCTTTTACGATTCCTCCGCTCTCCTCCACCTTGTTCGTTAACTTCGTTATCTCCTCTTCCAGTTGGCTGGTAAGGGATTCGACGTAATATGAGCCACCCAAGGGATCCACCGTATCGCATAGTCCCATCTCCTCTATGAGGATCTGCATCGTCCTAAGAGATATCAGGGCAGCCTTCTTCGAGGGTATGGTGTAGGCTTCGTCATACGAGCACAGAGCCATGGTCTGCGTGCCTGAAAGAGCCGAAATCAGGGCGTAATATGCTCCTCTGACTATGTTGTTCTCAGGCTGCTCGATTGTAAGGCCGCCTCCACCTCCGCCTGCTATCATCTTCATGGTCATGGACTTTGGATTCTTGGCCCCGAATTCATTCTTGATGATCCTGGCCCATAACCTCCTAGCGGCCCGAAATTTTGCTATCTGCTCGAAGAAGTTGCCGTGAATGTCGAAGTTGAAGGAAAACCTTGGAACGAAAGAGTCCACATCTAGGCCCCGATTAAGAACATGGCGTATGTACGCTTTTGCGATCTCGAAGGCATAGGCTATCTCCTGAACAGGATTCGCTCCTGATTCTCGAATATGGTACCCGCAAACGCTCACAGGATAGTATTTTGGCAGATGCTTTGTGCAGTATTCTATGGTGTCGCCAATGAGACGAATCGAGGGCTCCACAGGAAATACCCAGGTCCCTCTTCCGATGTATTCTTTCAGTATATCGTTCTGTGCGGTGCCTCTGATATCTTTTGCAGAAAGGCCTTGCTTCTCTGCAACAGCAACATACATTGCTATGAGAATCACTGCCGTGGAATTAATGGTCAAAGATGTGCTGATTTTGTCCATGGGTATGCCGAGAAAGGCATCCTCCATGTCCTTGAGGGTGTCAACTGCCATTCCCACCCTTCCAACCTCGCCCTCAGCCAAGGGATCGTCAGAATCTAATCCCATCTGGGTAGGCAAGTCAAAGGCCACGTTCAACCCTGTTTGACCGTGCTCTATTAGATAATTGAACCTCTTGTTCGTTTCTTTTGCGGTGGCGAAACCCGAGTATTGCCTCATGGTCCATGGTCTTGCCCTGAACATGTACTCATGAATACCTCTTGTGAAGGGATACTGACCAGGTGCTCCTATCTCCTCCTCATATCCAATGTCTTTTACATCTTCAGGCGTGTAGATGGGTTTCACTTTTATCCCCGACTCCAGAACCACATCCTTTATCTCAACTCCTTTTGGTTTATTCATGCTCTCGCCTCGCATTCTTCTCTATGAAATCCACCATATCATCGAATTTTGAGCCTGTGGGAAATACAGCACCTACTCCCAGTTCACGGAGTCTATCGAAGTCCCTCTCGGGAACGTTTCCTCCGATCATTACCAGAATATCCTTGGCCCCTTCCTCCTCCAATCTTTTCATCAATTTCTCGGCTATGGGAATATGTGCACCTGAGAGAATGCTCAATCCTATGACATTGACATCTTCCTGGATGGCTGTCTCCACTATCTGCTCCACTGTTTGATGCAAGCCTGTGTAGATGACCTCCATACCTGCATTTCTCAATGCATGTGCCACAACCTTGGCGCCCCTGTCATGGCCGTCCAATCCAGGTTTTGCCACAAGCACCCTTATCGGCGTGTTTTTCATGTTCTCGACCCCCTTTTTGACATCGTGATAAGCCCTTATCAATAGCCCTTCTCTATGGAACCATCTCATTCAACAGTTACCTTCAATACTATCGCAGCTGCCGTGTCACCAGCAGCGCATCCGTCGAAAAGGCCATATCCTCCTCCTAAAAGCACGAGCTCCTCGATCAATTCGATGAGTAACCTCGTTCCAGTGGGACCCTGGGGATGGCCGTATATGAGGGAGCAGCCATAGTTGTTCATATTTTTCAGTTCTATCCCCATCTCCCTGGAAAAATAAATATCATTGACAGCGAACGGATTATGGGTCTTGATTGCCCTGCAATCCTCAATCGAGATCTCTGCCCGGGACAATACCTTCTTTGCAGCAGGCACGATGGCTTGCGCCATATAACCTTTTTTTGCTCTTCCATCGCCATAGGACACGATTTTTATCTCTATGTTCTCCTTCGAACTCAGATTTTTTGCGTTCTCCTTTGTGGTCACTATCACGCCTGCATTTCCATCTGCAGGATAAGTTTGAGAGCCGAAAGTGACTGTTCCATCTTTTAGCACGGGTTTCAGCCTTGCAAGGCCTTCTTTGGTGGTTGGAAATATCCCCTCGTCACCTTTTACTGTGGCCAAGACCTTCTTTCCTCGGCTGTCCTTTACCTCTATTGGAACCACCATGTAAGTTTGTTGGAACTTGGCATCGTCCTTTAAAGCCTCTTGGTACTGATTGTACCTCATGAATGTCACTTCGTCCTGCTCCTCCCTTGATATTCCCGACTCCTTTGCAACATTCTCGGCCGTCTCGATCATGGCGTTCTTGGCAAAAGGATCATAACCAAAGTTGTCCCAGACCCAGTCCTCCGAGTCGGGTCTTGCGCCCGGTGATAGGGGATTTGGAAAGACAATGTGAGGGCCGTTGCTCGTTCTGTCACAGGTAACAACCAAGACGGATTTATTGACGCCGCTCTCCAACCCCTGGGCGGCCAATCCAATACAATTCGCAGATGTTGCACATGCCTGCCCCACCATGGGCCCTGTGATCCCCACTGCGCCTATCATGCCTGCCAGCCAGGGCGCCTCATAGAAATTCGATTTCTGGGGGATGGTCATACCAAGTA
>JAZGAR010000081.1:0-3990 GCA_036475875.1 Thermoplasmata archaeon | reverse complement strand
CAAGCAAAATAGAGGGTTCTATTTAAGAGAATTCATCATCTAAACCCAAATACAGAATCCATGATAAAATGGCGCGGGGGGCGGGATTTGAACCCGCGATATCCAAAGGATAACTGGCTTAGCAGGCCAGCGCCATACCGGGCTTGGCGACCCCCGCAAAAAATGAGAACATAGACAACAAGTAATATGAATCTTCCCATTAACTATAAGAATCTATAACCAGCAGCTGATAAAATCCTCGTTTTATGTCCTGATTCTAAAAGCCTTAAATCACAGTTTATGCCTCTTATTTATAAGAAAAAATATAAAGACAAAGCATACTAAAAATAAGATGGGGTGGTTTCGAGGCTATGTTCCTGTAAAGGAGCCGTGATCTTTAAACCGCCCTGTTATACTAAATAACACAGGAATCCCCAAAATCTCCTTTTCACCATCCAACACTGCACAAGCAATTTCAGCACAGCCCCTGGCAGCAGAAAAGCCATTAAACCTCTTGACAGTTACAAACTTTTCAAGCACATCTTTCAAGGGATTAAAGACACGGTCATCAAAACCAGCAGAGCCGGTGATAGCAACAACCTCAGAATCTAACACTCCAAGAAAGCCGAAAATCTCCATAGAAACACCCAATATCAAAGAGTCCAAAGCAAGCTGGGCCGAATCATTTTCAGAATCAAAAATATCACCTGAACCCCCCTCTAAGATCTTCATCACACCAGCAGAATAAAAAGCCTCATTCGCAGAGACCTCGCCATCATCAACACTTCGAATAGCATCAAGATCCAAAGGACCATGCAAAACACCAGCAGCACCAAGACACGCATCAACAGCACCAAAAAAACAACCATCCTTAATGCCAATGGTAACAGTATTAGAGCTGATATCAGAGATAACCAGATTATCCACCTTCCCCGATTTATTAGCCTCCCGGAAAATGTGATAGCTAAGACCAACCTTCTCAGCAGCAGCAAAATGAGAAAAAAGCGCCTTAAACCTCTGGTCCAAACACCCAATACCACGATGAAGACCCGGAATAAGAACCGCCTTCAAATCAGAGTTGTAGATCTCATCGAAAACCTTAGTCCCGCCACCAACATAACTACCAGTACTCCCCTTCAAAACACCCCGACCCACCACAGAATGCAAGTCAACAACAGCATCAATGGCATCCCCCATGGAATAGCTCATACCCACCAAGTCAATAGAGAAAGGAACCCGCCTATTGATCTCCTCAATTATCGATACACCCGCAGCATCTTCACGGCCAATCTCAAAAACAATCTCCTGACCCCCACTACTAAGAGCACAAAACCGTATGCCCCGAGTGCCATGATCAATACCAAGAGTATTCATAATCCTCAAAGAAGACTAATGACAAAAACCCTGATATAACCTTTATGTACAGGTCAAAAAGAATGCCACAAGCTAGATCAGGTTCTTTCTAGACTTAACCAAAACCTCAGCATTCAAAACCGAAGCCCCGGCAGCACCCCTAATGGTATTATGGCCAAGAACAGTATACTTAAAGTCCAAAATCGGATCCTCACGAACCCTGCCCACAGTAACAGCCATCCCACGCCCCCTCATCCGATCCAGACGCGGCTGAGGACGATCATCCTCCTCCATTACCACAATCGGATTCTTTGGCGCAGTAGGCAGATCCAGATCCTGAGGAAGAGCCTTAAAGCTAGCCATCGCCGATTTGACATCCTCAACCGAGCACCTATCCTCAGTCTTAACAAAGACAGCCTCAGTATGACCGTCAACAACAGCAACACGGTTACACGACGTTGAGACCTTAAAATCAGGCTCAACTATCTCAGAGCCATTGAAATCCCCATAGATCTTCAAAATCTCCTTTTCAACCTTCTCCTCCTCACCGCTAATAAACGGGATCACATTATCCTGAATCGCCATGGAAGGAACCCCATTATACCCAGCACCAGAAAGAGCCTGCATACTCGTTAAAAAAATTGAACTAAGACCAAACCTGTCAAAGACCGGCTTAAGCGAAAGGGTGAACATCACCGTAGTGCAGTTAGGATTCGTGATAATACAACCGTCCCAGCCACGATTATCTTTTTGCAACTCAATCATATCCAGATGCTCGGGATTCACCTCAGGAATAAGGACCGGGACATCAGGAGCAGTCCTATACGCAGACGCATTAGACGCAACAACAAAACCCGCCTTTGCAAAGGCAAGCTCAACATCCTTGGCAGTACTAGAAGGTAGGGCAGAGAAAACCACCTCTGCATCAATCTTTTTAGGATCAGTCTCTTTTACAACCACATCCTCCAGATGTTCAGGCATTTCACCTTCAAGATACCACTTTGCAGCCTTCTTGTAGGTTTTACCAGCAGACCTTGAGGAAGCAGCGAGATCAGTAAGCTCAAAAAACGGATGCCCTTCAAGCATCTGAATGAACCTTTGACCTACCATCCCTGTAGCACCCAGAACAGCTACTTTCAATAAAATCACCCTAAATATACAAGATAGATATAGTTAAAACTAACAACAATAGTATTTAAATATTAAAAAAAGGGGGAGGATTGGAGGATGGCCCTCCAATATATTTGTTTTGGATCTCTAACTTGGTAGGTCTGTTGGGAATTCTCCGCCTACGTTTCCGTAGATTCCAGGAGCCTTCTCGCCATCATGGCAACTTAAGCAGAGGTCTATTGGAATCTTCTGCCTTGTTCCACCTGCTTCAGCACCTCTTCCAAGAATTGGAAGACTACCTTCGTATGTCAATGTCCATTCTTCCTGCTTGACATAATCGTCGTCAAAGACTATGGCTCCATCCTTCTCCATGACGTTTCCATGGCAGTCTTGGCAGTGGGGCTTAACAAAAGTATCACCCGTCTTCCCACGGAATCCAAAGTTAACCCATGACGCCTCGTCCGGATCCGGGGACAAGATGTGTAGCTGATGGAATGAGAGTATTCCCTGGGTGTTCTTCTCGTTTGTGGACTCGCTTACAAGGTTGTCTGCTTTCGTAAGCTTTGGCGTGCGGAACAGGGGCGTTTCAACGAGTTCTCCTTCTTCTGGAGGTGCCCTCTGAGATCCTTCTCCGGCAGGCTCAAACAAAACAGGATCAAACTCAAATCCTCGTGTTTCGCCTATCTTTACGAACTTGTCGCCTCCATGGCACTGGCTTTTCATACAGTTCTCCATCGGGGGCAGGAACGCGTCTCTAACCGCCTGTTCCGGGTCACGACCTTCCTTCTCGGCTTCATGTGCAGTATGTGCTATTATACCATCGTCTCCAAAGAAGCTCCTTTTATAGACTCCGCCTTTTATATAATACAAGTAGATGTTCCTAGCATTGGTAAGTGTCTGGGACTTGATCCAGCCAGTAGGCCATGGACCGACATGGCAGTCCTTACACATTACGCCAGCTTGCTGGTGGACAGAGCCCTCGTAAATCTCAATAAACTCTTCGTGGTTGTGGCACATTTGTCCGCATCGCTCGTCCTCCTCTATCCAATGCATGAACTTATAGGTACCCAATGTCCCAACCATTAACAAAACGACTAAGATCGCTATAACCTGTACTGGGTTTGATTTGATATATGATGTAACCCTGGTTATAATGTTCCCATTCGCTCCTCCTTCTTCTTCACCATCTGCCATCCTATTATCCTCCTTTATACATGTATAGCGCCATCATGAAAGGTGGCACCTCAAACGGCAAACATTTGCCCATTTTAATGAGCACCCGTTTACGCTCGCTTCCGATGAGGCCACCACCCTCTCTCATACTCACAAATTTTAACTGATACCTAGAATTCAATATATCCTATATAAATGTTATGATTTAATAGAGTCTTTTTTTTGCTAAAATATATGAATTTTAACCTTAATCTCTAGAATAAAACCCGCAATCAACAGTAAAAATAAATTATCAATGAAACATTATTCACTTGTAATCGTATAATAAAGAGAAAATAAAAGAGAGAAATATCCTCAGGCCTTAACCTTATTTTT
>JAZGAR010000080.1:0-10549 GCA_036475875.1 Thermoplasmata archaeon | reverse complement strand
AACAGGCATTGGAACTCCGGAAAATGGGTATCGAGGTCTTTTCATTCTATCGTGACATCAGGGCCTTTGGTAAAGGTGTTGAAGAACTCTATCAAGAAGCACGGAACAACGGTGTCATATTCTTCAGGTACGAACCTGAAAACAAACCAGAGGTAATCAAAGAGAAGAATGAACTGAAAATAGGATTTCACGACAAGTTGTTTGGAAGGAATTTGTTGATCGATGTCGATGCCGTTATATTGGCTGTTGGCATGCGTCCGAGAAAGAATGCGAAAGAGCTTCAGTCCATGCTAAAGATTCCATTGAGCACGGAGGGTTATTTCCTCGAGAAACATCCGAAGTTGTCACCCCTCGAAACGAACACCGATGGTATCTATGTCTGCGGGTGTGCCCAGTATCCAAAGAACATTGTGGATACGGTGGCTCAAGCAAGTGGCGCAGCATCAAAAGCCTCCATACCCATGGCCAAAGGCAGGGTGAAGGCAGACAGCGTCGTATCTGTTGTGGATGAGGAGAAATGTACAGGGTGCGGAACCTGTGAAATCCTTTGTCCCTTTGGTGCCATTTCAAAAAGAGAGGATGGAAAAGCAGAGGTCACCACAGCCATTTGCAAAGGTTGCGGTGTGTGTAGGGCATCCTGCCCCGAAAATGCCGTGATGATTCCGCATTTCACAAACGAACAGATGATCGCTCAAATCTGCGCAATGGTGGAGGAGGTGGATTAGATGGACGAGAAAAAACTGAGGATTCTTGGATTCCTATGCAATTGGTGCTCTTATGCTGGCGCAGACTTAGCAGGGGTATCGAGACTTCAAATACCCCCCTTGCTCAGGGTCATAAGAGTCATGTGCAGCGGAAGTTTGGATCCAAAAGTGGTGCTGACTGCGTTGAAGGAAGGGGTTGATGGTGTGATGATCATGGGTTGTCATCCTGGAGATTGTCATTATCTCTCCGGTAATTACGAGGCACTCAGGAAGTACGACATGCTAAAGAAGCTTTTAAGTTTCACTGACCTAGGCTCAGACAGGCTTCATTTGGAATGGGTATCCGCATCAGAAGGAATACGATTTCAGAAGGTAGTTACAGATTTCACGGTCCAGATAAAAGAACTCGGCCCAAGTCCAATCCGGAAAAAAGACGAGGAAGCAAGAAAGAAAATTGCACAATTGAATGCGATCATTCATGCTACGAGTGAGTTCAGGTTGAGGTCGATTATCGGGAGGGAGAAGAAGCTCACCGAAATCGGCAACGCATATGGTGAGAAGTATTCCCTGGAGGAGATGGAAAAAATCAAAATCCAGATCCTGGAGGATGAATACATCCGCAGCAATATCATATTGACTGTTGAGGAAGGACCGAAGACGGTAGAGGAAATGGCGCAGAAACTCGGATGTAATACGGAGACCGTGTTCAAACATGTGGCAAGGCTGTGGAAGAAACAGATCATACTTCCCGCGGGGCATAAAGAGCTGTCTCCCACTTACATCAAGGCAGGGGGTGCATGATTGGGTAAGAAAGTAGGCGCGGTGATGGTCCTCGGCGCTGGTATCGCGGGTATGCAGACAGCACTGGATTTAGGAGAGTCGGGATTCAAGGTTTACCTTGTGGAAAAGACCAGCAGTATCGGTGGTGTGATGGCTGCACTGGACAAAACCTTCCCCACAAACGACTGTGCCATGTGTACAATTGCTCCAACCCTTGTGGGAACAGGTAGGCACCATAACATCGAAATATTAACCTGCAGCGACATCGAAAGGGTTGAAGGCGAAGCAGGTGATTTCAAAATCAGTGTGATAAAACATCCCAGGTATATAGATGAGGAAAAATGTACGGGATGCGGGCTCTGTGCCCAGTATTGCCCCATCGAGGCAATAAGTGAATTTGAAAGGGGTATAAGTCTAAGGAATGCCATTTTCGTTCCTTTTCCTCAGGCTGTTCCCCTTGTATATGGAATAGATAGAACCAAGTGTATAGGCTGCGGATTATGCGAGCAGTACTGCAAAGCGAAGGCCGTGAACTACTCCCAAAAGGAAGAGAAGGTGAACTTGAACGTTGGCTCAATAGTTCTTTCACCTGGGTTCGGGACATTTGATCCCACCATAAAATCGGAGTATGGATATGGCAGATTTCCGAACGTTGTGACCAGCATACAGTTCGAGAGAATACTTTCCGCCTCGGGACCTTTCGCTGGCAACGTTCTTCGTCCTTCTGATGGAAAACATCCAATGAAGATAGCCTGGATTCAATGCGTCGGTTCCAGGGACGAGCAGGTGGGCAAAGGCTACTGTTCCGCTGTATGCTGTACCTATGCCACAAAAGAGGCGATCATAGCCAAGGAACATACCAAAGGGACTGATTGCTCCATATTCTATATAGACATGAGAACTTACGGTAAAGGGTTTGAAGAGTACTACAACAAGGCCAAAGACGATTACGGTGTAAAGTATGTGAAATGCCGAGTTCCACACCTTGAGGAGATTCCTGAAACAAGGGATTTGAAGATAATTTATAACGATGAGAATGGGGAGTTCAAGGAGGATGTGTTCAACTTGGTCGTGTTATCCGTGGGTATGGGACCTACAGATGATTTTAAGGAAATAGCTGAAAAGTTCGATGTGGAATTGAATGAATACGGATTTTGCGATACTGGCTATTTCACGCCACTGGTAACCTCTAGGCCTGGAATCTACGTTGGCGGGACATTTGCATCCCCCAAAGACATACCTGACGCGGTTGCTCAAGCATCAGGTGTAGCCTCGAAGGCTTCAAGCATTATATCCTCGGAAAGGGACTCCCTCGTTACCGTAAAGGAGTACCCACAGGAAATAGTTCTTGACGATGAACCGAGGATAGGCGTATTCTGCTGCCACTGCGGCATTAACATCGGAGCGGTTGTGGATGTTCCGGGGGTGGTGGAGTTTGCCAAATCCCTGCCCAATGTTGTCTATGCGGACCATAACCTCTACACATGCTCTCAAGACACTCAAGACAAGATAAAAGAGGTCATCAAAGAGCATAATCTGAACCGCGTTATAGTTGCCTCCTGCACACCAAGAACGCACGAGCCATTGTTCCAGAATACAATCAGGGAGGTCGGACTCAACCCGTATCTCTTTGATCTGACCAGTACAAGGGAACACTGTTCCTGGGTGCATCGTAATGAGCCTGAAAAAGCCACGGAAAAAGCCAAAAATATGGTGGCCATGGCTGTGGAGAAGGTGAGGAGGAACAAGTTGGTGCGAAGGACCTCTGTCGAGTGTGAAAAAGCAGCACTTATTATTGGTGGCGGGATCGCGGGTATGACCGCTGCTTTGGATCTTGCAAACCAGGATTTCAAAGCCTACATTGTTGAAAAAGAAAACGAACTCGGGGGCAACCTACGCAATATCCATCATCTGTTGACAGGAAACGATCCTCAAAAGGAATTGAAGACATTTATCGACAAGATAAATAGCAATCCCAACATAGAGGTGTTCATGAGCGCTATTTTACAAAATGTGTCCGGTTACATTGGAAATTTCACTGCGACGGTGAGGCAGGGCGACGAAACAAAGGATGTTAAGGCAGGCGCGATCATCGTTGCTACAGGAGCGAAAGAGTTCAAACCGAAGGACCATTACCTCTATGGAAATGCCTCTCAAGTGATGACTCAATTGGAATTCGACAAGAAGCTTCACGACGAAGGTTTTTCAGGAAAAAACGTGGTGATGATACAATGTGTTGGTTCAAGGGAGGATAATAGGGAGTACTGCAGCAGGGTATGTTGTACCGAAGCGATCAAGAACGCGCTAAAGGTAAAAGAGTTGAATCCAAAGGCGAATGTACATGTATTGTATCGGGATATAAGGACATACGGTTTCAGAGAGAAATTCTATAGGGAGGCAAGGGAGAAAGGGGTTATATTCCTCAGGTATACAGCAGACAAAAAACCAGTCGTTGAACAAGAAGGAGAAAATATCAAGGTCTCCGTTTACAACCCCAATATCGACGGGGATATCGTGATAAGACCTGATGTTGTGGTTCTGAGTGCTGCAACCGTACCTTATGAAGAGAATGAAGGACTTGCCAAAGTGCTCAAGGTGCCCTTGACAACTCAAAACTTTTTCCTAGAAGCTCATATGAAGATCAAACCTGTTGATTTTGCTGCAGCAGGCATATTCCTATGTGGAACATGCCACTCTCCGAAGTTCTTAGACGAGACCATATCCCAGGCTAGTGGTGCGGCCGCAAGAGCCACCACTTTGATGTCAAAGAAGGAACTCTTTACAGAAGGTGTTGCTGCGGTGGTGGATGAGGAAAGATGTTCTGGGTGTGGTCTGTGTGAATCGAACTGTGCCTACAACGCGATTAAAGTCAATGAGGAGACAGGCATAGCCGAGGTGAACGAGGTTCTGTGCATGGGCTGCGGCACATGTTCATGTATCTGCCCTTCAAATGTGCCCTATTTAAGACAGTTTGAACCCACTCAGTTGATGGCCATGATGGACAAAGCATTGGAGTCCGCGTTGTGAAAGTGAATGGCGTAAATGAAATTGGGGAATGTGATTATGACCAATAAAGATGAAAAAAAAGGGGATAAAAAAGTCGCAGAGAAGCCGGAATCAAATTCGGAAGAGGAGATTAAGACCTTCAAAAGCCTGATTAAAGAGGTTCATGAGAAGAATCTTTGCGGCGGTTGTGGGGGTTGTATCTCGTTCTGCTCAGCTCATGAGTTAAAGGCAATCGAGATGGGAGAGGAAGGAAAACCAATTTATGTTAACGAGGATAACTGCTTGAAATGCGGCATATGTTACATCATTTGTCCTCAAATAAACATAATTGATGATGAGCTAAGGGAGAAACACAATTGGAAACCACCAATCGGACATTTTCAAAGGATCACGGTTGCTAGATCCACAAACAATGAAATTCGAAGCCTTGCCACGGATGGTGGTGTGGTCACTTCTCTGCTTCTATACATGCTTGAGCAGAGGGCAATTGACGGCGCGATCGTTTCAAAGAAGACCGGACCGTTTTGCAGAGAGCCTTTAATCGCTACGACTAAAGAAGACCTGCTGAGTGCTGCGGGGTCAAGATTTGCCGGCTTATCCCATGTCGAAGAGCTAGGTAAGTATACCACCTATTCCCCCACGCTATATGGGCTAAAAGACATTAGGAATTTAGACTTGGCAAGAATTGCTGTTGTGGGTACACCCTGTCAAATCCATACCATAAGAAAGATGCAGGTACTTGGCGTTTTACCCTCGCATGTGGTGAAATTCACAATAGGGTTGTTCTGCATGGAAAACTTCTCATTCGATGAACTGGCAAGACAAAAATTGGAGAAGGAGATGAATCTGAAACTCGAAGATATCGTGAAGATAAATATTAAAGAGGATCTAATAATCGATTTGAAGGGTGATAGAAAGGTGCACATTCCTTTTGAGGATTTGGATAAATTGGCGAGGCCTGCCTGCCTGGCCTGCACAGATTTTGCAAATGATTTTGCTGATATTTCCGTTGGGGGGTTGGGGGCTCAAGAGGGTTATACAACAACGGTTCTACGAACAGATATTGGAATGAAGAGGTATAAAGAGGCAGTTGAGGCAGGATACCTTGAAGAACGTGCTGCGAAGGGTCGTAAAAAAATGCAAATCGAAAAAACAAAAACATTGGCCAAGATCATCAATTTTGCAGACAGAAAGAGGCAGAGGGGACTGGCCACGCTAAATGGAATTTGATTTGTAGATTGGGTGGATAAGGAAGGGGATGCGAACAAAAAAAACCCCTGATTAGTCTTTTATTGGCGTAGTCATCAAAATGATGTTTAGACTCCACGTTTCGTATTAAAAAAATCAAGCAGGAGAACCCTCAATAATGCCGATGACCTTAGAAAGCTGCACATCCTGGTTCAACTCATAAACTATCTCCTTGCCCTTCTTGTGCTTGCTTATGATTTCCGCATCCCTCAAACGCTTGGCATGCCAGTTCACTGTGGAGGGATGAATTTTCAGGGCGTTCGATACGCGCTTTTGGTTCGACCCAGGATTCGAGATGAGGAATTTGACGATTTTCCTGGCCGTGTTGTTTTTAAGGGTTGACATGATGTGCTTGTATCCGTTTCCGTTCGTATACTTACTGTAGCCGTTTTTATTGATATAGTAGCGCTTATACTTTCCGTTCTTATGCGAAACTATTTTGTCCATGCCCTCTAAGACAGAAAGATGATACCTGGCACTGCTCGAGCTTAAATCGAATTTTTTCGTTATATTGGCAAGATGCTCTCCTGGATGCTCCGTAATATAGACGTAGAGTTCTCTCCTGACCCCGTCTAAAATGGCATCCCTTTCCAATCTGGCGAACAGCCAGTAACCCAGGATTAGGGAACTTATTATGAAAATCGAAAGGGCGTACATCCACGTAGGGGGAATGAACCCGCTCTCTTTGCTGTCATTTTCGAATTTCGCATTTTCGTAGTACTGCTCGGCCAGAGCGGCCATTGCCAGATCCTCGGTGCTGTCATCATAGTTCTGGGCTCTCAGCCAGGTCACAGCCCTCTCCATACTTAGTAAAGTATCTTTATTGGGATTTGTTGATAAAGCCATCACTGCCCAGGAGGTATCCTCGATTCCCCCGAAGCTGCCGTCCGGTTTCTGCTTCAGCATCAAAGCAGCAAGCTCATCCCAGACGTCAAGTTCTACGCTGTCCAAAGCCAGAATCGCCTTTGAGTCGTCCTCTATTGAGCCCCATGAATGTTCTTCCTGATTTTCCTGATATTGAAGCCAGTTTACACTTTTTACCACTGCCTCCTTGTTCTCATCCTTGAATTTTGCCAGACCATATGTTGCCATGGCTGTGTCGCCTATATCGTTGTTCCAGCTTCCATCGTTGTCTTGAAGAGTGAGCAGTTCATCTTTCACTTCATTTTGAATATCTGCAAGTCCGTCTGCGTCTGAATCGTCATATATCTCAGAATCGATTATTAAAAAGAATGTCACGGTTTCCACTGGATCATTATACTCCATATAATCTATTGTATAATCTATGCCTCTTTGAGCTGCATCCCCATATACAATAAACTCCTCGGAATGGGGTTCATATCTTTTCTGGGCACCGACATTGGCGAAAGAAAGTATAATGGTTGTATTTACATCATCGTCCCAGTCACCTTCTGTGTTCTGGTTCAGATTTGCCAGATCAAGCAAATAAGTATTATTATCCCCCTCCTCGCCCTCCGCACTAGCTGCGCTAGCTATCATGAAAACCGAGCATATCAGTATGAGGGCAAACAGACCCACCAGCTTGAAGCGCCGCTCCCCGCTCATCGAATATTATAGTTATATGTACCAATATATAGTTTTTGGCGCAATCATCAAAATATCATAGGTTGATTAAAGTGATATATTATCTGCCCTTCTTCCAATCCTTAACTTAAACTTCAATTTCTAATTTCCACTCGCCACCCTACTACTCCACCCTACCTTCTTTTCATCCTTGATTTAAATTATCAGATTGAAGTTCCTATCCAGACAATTCTACAAACGAAAAATGACCTATTCACCACAACTATAATTACCAATCAAAGAATTATAGTTCGATGGCATGAAAATCCTTCCAGATGTGCGTTTGATTGTTGATGATGTTCGTATTTCATTGAGGCAGATCCAGGCACTGATTGCCATTGCCTCCACTAACTCCCAAAACCAGGCCGCAAGAATCTTAGGAATATCTGTTCCTGTTCTTCACAGGCACATAAAGGAATTGGAGCGGAGGTTGGACTTGGACTTGATTTTAACAACACCTCAAGGAACCGTCTTGACAGAACATGGGATAGAGATAATAGAGGGGCATAAAAAGTTCGAGAACAAACTGAAGACTCCGGATATGCCTGTTGTGGCCTGTTCTCCCATTTACAGTCTTCTCATTCTGCAGGCAGTTTCGGCGGTTGAAAGAGAAGGTTATGAAATAGACATGATCGTCGGCAATGACGAGCTCAATAACCACTACCAAGAAATGGGGCTTGTGGGTGTTGTGATCTTTGATGACCCGATATACGTCTATGGGGAAAGGGAGACCTACCAAAAACATGAGGTCGTGGAGGTAGTAAAAGATACCCTCTTCCATATACATCGTGGTAGAAAGTACCTTCGCTACAAATACGGGGCTCAAAGAATAGGTTTCAGCAATTTGGATCTGGAAAACAAGAGTTACGAGGTGGTGGGAGAGACAAGGGATTTTGTGCAACTTTTAAAATCAGGTCACAGCTTCTTCATAAACCGGAGTTTGGCTATAAGGGAGGGATTGGATCTAAAAAGCCATACACCACCAAAACTGCTCACTCACACCATCTTTGCAATGAGGACGAAAGGTGGTGAGGAGTTGGATGTTTTGATGCAGCGCTTGGATCATATCTATGAAAAATGATTCTGACCACTCTACATTATTATCAGCCTGATAAACGAATCACTTTCTAGAATTGGAGGTCTTTTTTCAAATCTGAGATATATGATGGTCAAAACGAGCCCTATAACGAGAGCTGCCACGCCAAAAATAATGTGCAAAGGTGAATACCTGTTCATGATTATATAATTCAAATCCACGGTGAAGCCCCCTGAGGTTGAGGGGTTGTTGTTCACGAAGTTCAAATAGTAGAGTCCACTTTTTTTTACATTTATTTCGAAATGATCAAAACGAGCATGATCTTTTTTTTCTATGTAGTCATGATTTCCGCTGTCCCAGGATTCACCGTAAGTAAGATAGAAAGCCACGTCGTTACCATCTACCTCGTAATCTATTACCATTATATCGCCTTTATTGGCTTCAATTGTGGAAGAGCTCCCGGAATATCCTCCTAGGTCCCTATGGGAAGCGATCCTCTCATTGGGTATTAGGCCATAAACGAGAAGAATGACGCTGACAACCACCAGAATAAGGGCTAGCGCTTTGAGTATTATTCCTATTCTATGGATTTTGGGGTCGGGTGAAGAGATGTCTTCAACTTCCAAGTAGTTCATATTCATGCTGATGGATTATTCTCATGCTTCTATAAAAGTTTGTGGATGTCATGTACGAGCCAAAAAGCATTTTTAAAGACAAGTGCATCACACTGACATGCACAAGGTGATTACCCTCACCACAGATTTTGGCTGGAACGAATATGTGGCTGCAATGAAGGGAGTAATTATTTCAATAAATCCAGATGCGAGAATCATCGATGTATCCCACACGATAAAGCCGCAGAAAGTACTTGAAGGCGCTTACGTGATGTATTTTCTCGCACCCTACTTTTCAAATGCCATACATGTGGGAGTTGTCGACCCTGGTGTGGGAACCGAGAGGGCTGGGCTAATAATCGAATGCGAAGTCGGTTTTTTGGTTGGGCCTGATAACGGCCTGCTCATACCTTGTGCAAGACGGGTAGGATTGAAAAAAATCTACAGAATTACGAACCAAAGATATTTTTTAGATACAGTCTCAGACACATTTCATGGCCGGGATATCTATGCTCCAGTGGCGGCGCATCTTTCAAAGGGTGTGGATGCCAAGGAAATCGGTGAAGTCATTGATGAGTTTGTTGATCTGGAGTTGGAATATCATGTGGAGCAAGACAAAACGCTAGAAGGGAAAATAATATTCGTGGACAGCTTCGGAAATTTGATAACCAGTCTTCCAAAATCCATCATCGAAAAACATCTCGAATTTGATAATAATGTGGAAATCGAGTTTGGCAGTGGGATGGAGAGGATCAAGAAAAAAGTTCGTTTTCTAAAAAGTTACGCTTTTGGAGAGAAGGGGGAGTTATTGGCCACAATATCCAGCGGCGGTTTTTTCGAGGTCAGCCAGAATCAGGACAGTGCACAGAGGTTTTTGAATGTAGATGTTGGTTCTGTAATTAAGCTTCGATTCTAAACTGTGGTTTCCTTCCTTATCCACTCCAGGTAATCGGGATTGCCATCCTCGATGGGTAAGAATTCTATGCAAGGTTCCTCGTAGGAGTGGAGTGCTTTAACTTCAGAGATTATGTTCTTAATATGTCCTTTCTGCGTCTTCATGATCAAAGCGATTTCATCATCCCTCTCGATTTTGCCTTTCCACCAGTAAAGTGACTTAACGGGAAACATGTTCGCACATGCGATAAGGCGCTTTTCAAGAAGGTAGTTCGCAATTTTTCTGGCCTCCTCCTCATCTTTGGCTGTTATGTATACCATAAAGAAATCCATGAGGGATAATCGGCATAAAGGGATGTAAAAGTATCGGAGAAAATCCAATTCGACATGGTGAAAACACTCTCAAATTTGACTTCCCATCTCAATTCTCACGCCAAGTGTGACCGCATTTCGTGCATCTGTATATCCTTGTCTCGGGTTCATCTGCGGCTCTCATCTGTCTTAGGATCCAGTACGCCTCTTTATTTTTGCAACGCTCGCATTCCATCCTCGTTTTTGGAAGTATGTCCAAATCGCCCTCTACAATCAATGTTTCTCTTTCCTCGGCTGCTTCCTGTAAAGTTGTGGCCTTATGGCCTTCGATTTTTATCTTATGACTACATTTTCTGCATTCGAAATATCCC
>JAZGAR010000079.1:0-5090 GCA_036475875.1 Thermoplasmata archaeon | reverse complement strand
GACGTAGCCTATACAATCCCTGTCACCGCATATCCTGTGGATTCTAGAGTTTATTACACAGTTCATATTGAGGATGAACATAATGCTCCTTTGTTTTCTGTTTATGTCGATTCATATGTTGATCATGAGGGCGATAAACGTCAAATTGACAGCTGGTTTTGGATAAATTCAGAAGGCGATGGAGATGATTGGTTTGACCTAGATAACTGGTGGTCCTCTGAAGACCAGCCCGGTAACTACATACTAGAAATTCAATACCCTGATGGAACTTCTATACCAATTACAAAAGATTTCACAGTCTACGAGCCGGTTTATACGGCAACTATAAAGACATGGTTGGAAGGTTTTACAACTGAGACATCAATCTATCCAATGAACGGAAGGGTCTATTGGACGGCCCATATTGAGGACCATTACGGTAGGAATATATCTGAGGATACAGATCTTTATGTTCAGGTAGAACACGATACAGGAGAGTGGGGATACTATGATTGGAACAGTGTGGATGACAAAGGTAATGCCAGCGACAGTTTTTGGCTAGGCAGTACAATCTGGGATGACGAGGAGCAAATCGGTTTATTTACTTTAAGATTGAGCGATAGTTTATACGGCGACCCGTTTTCAGGCAGCGCAGAATTCGAGGTGATAGGTATAAGAATCACTCCAGATAAAGCCATATATGCCCAGGGTGAAGAGATCACGATCACTATCACCACGGAGATCTATCAGTCGAACATCAATATAACAATCTATGATGAGGATGGGTCAGTTATTGAGGATTGGAATGATCAATCTATTGCAAATAAGATTTGGACGAGGACATATCCCTTATCACCCACTCTTCCAGATGGTCGATATTACTTGCGTGTGAATGAGAGTGACACAGATAGACTTCTTGTTGAAATAGAGTTCAATGTGAAAAAATACACATTACGAATTTGGCCTGATGCTGGGGCATATTTACCTAGTGAAACAATGACACTCTATTATACGGTAACGAGCAACAAGGACGGAAGCGGTGTCTCTGGAACCACCATTAAATGGATATTTGAGTACTATGATACTGAGAAAGGGGATTGGGACAGCTTCACTGATTCATTTACTGCAGGCGCCTCAGGCAATTTCCCCATTGTAATCCCAGAATTAGCCTCTAGAAGTCGTGATGCAAAACTGTATGTTTGGGCCAATGATACAAGTGGTCACTCTGATTACCATTTCGAAAATATCAATATCGGGGAGATAGCGGCATCTTTATCCTTGAGATACGATGAGTACATACCAGGAGATTTTGTTGTTGTCACAGTCTCGGCAAATATTGACGGATCTCCTCTGAGAAATGGAAATGTGAATCTCAACGTTTCCAAGGAAGGCGTCGAAATTGCAGCTTATACAGTAGACAATCTCAAAACAGATTCACGAGGCTATCTAACATATATATTCACTTTGCAAGGTAATGCCGAAGTTGGTTTGTACACGGTGGCGATCAACGTCTCAAAAGAAAATGATTGGGATACAGACAAGGAAGGTTTCGAGATCGTTGAGAACAGAAAAATGTCGTTAAAGCTGGGATTTGACAACAAATTTCACTCAGATAATGATAACCCGTTATATTACTCGGATGATACGGTCACAGTGACTTACACTGCCCTAAGAGGCGAAGAGATCGTGGAGAATGTTAATTGTGAATACTGGGTTTACTACGGAGACAACACTATAAGCGCTGGGACAACTTCAACTGGAGAATTCACATTCGACATACCTGAAGATTTTGAGGGTCTATTAAGGCTTTATGTGCAGGTTACAGATTCCGCGGGTAATAAGGCTTCCCGCTCCGCCTACATAGACGTAGATGGTCCAGGTTTACTTCTAAAACCGAAAATGAACGAATATCTACCAGGAGATACAATTAAGATAGGATATAATGTTGTGGGTACAGATCTTCCTGATGTGAGCTATTATTACGAGATCAAGGACGATAATCTTCCACCGATTATAGTCAAGAAAGGGGACTTAACTCAACCTAGCGGGGAATTTCAATTCAAAGTCCCAGAGGCCGATGTCCCGGATTCGTATACCATCAGAGGCTGGATAACGGACAGCAATGGAAAATCTATTGCAGAGAGTTCTGTAGTGGTTACCAGATTGCGAGGTTTTATGATCACATTCACCCTGGATAAGAGGACGTATAGACCGGGAGAAACTGCCACGCTGCATTACAAAATCACCTCCGTAGATGATTCTGAGATTCCACAGGATTTCACATTGAACTACGGTTTCTTAGGTGGACCCCAAAGAAGCACACAAGCCTCAAAGGCCGAGGGGGATCTTAAACTAAAGGTGCCCGAGGATGCTGCGGATGGTTCGGGATTCTTCTATATCCAGTCTTTCGATCTTCCATATGGAAGCAGTTATGCCAACGTACAGCAGGAGGCGAACATCCGTGCCAATCCAAATCCGCTTGCCGAAACTATTGGAGATATGCCGCTCCTTTCGCTAATATTGCTCGTCCTAGTATTAATAGCACTCATTTTCGGCATCGGAGGATGGAGGCGTGGAAAGAAAGCACTTGAGGAGGCAAAATTACCTCCCTGGAAGAAGGAAGGGCCACTGCCCGAGCCTGAGAAATTTAAAGAGCCGGGGGAGCCTTTAGGAGAAGAAAAGATGCCGCTCTCCAAAGAAGAGGAGGCACCGTCTCCTCCAGAAGACAAAGGGCCAGAACCACCAGAAGATATGCCACCCCAATAGTCCTTTGCACTGCTCCCATTCTAAAAGACATTAATCGCGCTTCTTTCCAATCGATCTTTTTCTCCAAAGCACGAATAAGGCAACGGTTATGCTCAGGGGAAATATTACATCTTGAAATTCTGGAATATATTCGTCCACCAGCACTCTGCCGGCATCCGAGTTAGAGGGGTCTGAATCATCAAAGTACGGGCAACCGACGATGAAGTTATCGTAACCGCTTACATTAATATCTCCTGCAGCAACTGAGTATCCCAACGTCTCACCTGAAGATCCAGCAAGGTCCCAATCGCTGATAGTATCTATGCTAGTTCCTAAAAAGTTGTATGCATATGCATGTCCGTCGTATCCCGAAGTTGCCCACGCGCCGATTAGAGCATCACTTATGCCATCACCAAAGAAATCCCCCGTTGCAACAGACCAGCCGAAATATCCTGTACCACTCTCTTCTAATATAGCGTCGTCATCCTCGTCATTAGCTGTAGCAAAACCACCTACTGCAGTATCTTGTGTCAAATAGATGTAAGCTCTTCCCTCGTTCGAAGATCCGTAATAAGGAGCACCAATAAGGAGATCCTCCCAGTCATTTGTTGTTGCAACTTCATTGAAATCATCTATGGCAATGCTCATACCAAATCTCTCAGCAATATTATTGCCTATAGGGTAATTTGCACCTGAGCTTATTATGACATCCGCATTTCCGTAATCTGTCAGTGGACCGTCATTATAATTACCATCTCCATAGAATACCAGAACCGCTCCTTCGTATGAGGAATTAGTGAATGCGCCAACGGCTATATCGTCGTAGTCGGTGGCTCCGTTGTCTCTGAGGTCCCCTACGGCAATACTCCTTCCAAATGATGAGGCACCACTGTATGTGAGCGTGACATCAGGGCCACCATCGATCACACCATCGCTCCAGTCGGTAGAATCGTAGAAGTACAGATAAACGCTGTTATCGTCATAAGCACTAAAAGCGAGGTCGTCACCAGAAACGCCATCGAAATTGCCAACTGCAAGAGCAAAACCCCAGAAGCCGGTACTAGGCGCGCTCAGGGTAACATCGGCGTCCCTAATTGCACCTAAAATACCGCCTTCTCCATATACAATGTATGCCCCTGTATTGGATGTCATCACGGCATCGTCGCGAACACCATCACCGTCGAAATCTGCGGCTGCAACACAACGTCCCAAGTAGTCAGATTTGTCCCTACTAGACTCGTTTGTGAGATTTATAATTGCCTCGGGCGTGTAATCGTTGTCTGTCACAGGGCCATGGAAAACGTATGCCGCACCCCATTCCGGTTGGTTTCCAGGTGGTTTAGCCATATTATCCCAATACGGAGCGCCAGTGAGAACGTCGTCCTCGGTGCCATCATCATCAAAATCGCCCACAGCCACAGAATAACCAAGACTCTCTTCTACATCGCCACCATCCTCGTAATAATCATTTTCCAAAACTGTGGGATCGATTCTAACCGGGTAAGCGGCAGAAGAAAACCAGTCAAAGGAGCAGCGTAAACCAAGGGATACATCGTTTTCAGTAGCTCCGTATTCGATTACATATTCACATTCAATCTCTTCGCCCTTTGCGTCGATAGCAATCGGCTTTCTCAGTGTGTAAACCAGTGCCTGATCAACATAATTTCGGAACTCGATATCGCTGGTCGTTACAAAACCATTATTCTGTCTCTCACCATCCACATAAATGCTCAATTCTGGAGAATAACTCACAGGCATGGTAAGCAAGAGATAAGCCGTGCCATCAGACTCGATATCCCCAGGCGGTTTTTCGAACAGCACGATATCCTCTTTCAGCATATCCTCGCCAAACTCGTATCTTATTGATATATCGAAATTCCCATAGGTATAACCATAATCTGCCCCCAATTCATCCATTTCAAAACCTGAGAACCGTGGCTCGTCGAGTATGGAAATATCACCCTCAACTGTAGCAATTTTCAGTTCCTGGGGCACCCTCCAAGACAAATAAAAACCATCTTCGGTCTCAAAAAGCACCTCTCCTGAAATTCCTTCAAAGTACACATCGTAACTGCCGTGATATTTTACATCGTAACCTCTACTTTTGCCATCGCCTATGTATGCTCTTGTGGGTCCTTCTATCGCCCCTTCGCCATCTGAATAATCTTTCTCTTTCTCCTCCCAGTCAGTCGCCAAAAAGTACACATCGAAGCGGTCATCCATTGGATCAACATCGATATCTTCCCAGTCTATGCCTATCTCCATCTGTACAGAATCCAAACCCACATCTACAGAACCGCGTTCTGTCCAGTTCCACTCCATTGCAAAGGTTCCGGCCCATTCATAATAGGTCTTGCTCAGAACCT
>JAZGAR010000078.1:0-2181 GCA_036475875.1 Thermoplasmata archaeon | reverse complement strand
TCTTTTGATAATCTTAGATAAATGGAATCGGGCTTTTATAGACAATCTTGGTCATCTCTAACATTGTGCCCGGCTTTTTTCCACCAAAGACAGGTTCAGGCTTATCGTCAGCAACGATCATGGTCCTTTTCCTCTTGCCGTGTAACCTCCTACGCTTCTTGGTTGCACAGATCTTCTTGGTCACTTCAGTACGGGGGGTGTAGCGTTTGCTCCGATGACCGCCCTCAGAGTAGCGTCGGGTTGTATGGGTTTTTTAAATGATGGATTCGGTTTGCGTTATTTGGCTGCCTTTCTGCCTCCCTGAAATCTACTATTCTTGGCTGAAACCTTATATCAAATATTTAGCTTTTGACCAGCTTTTTTTGCTGACGCAGTCGAGAGGGTAAATTAGATTGTCGGAAAGAACAATGAACACGCTTTGGAAATTCAAAGTTGGAACAATATTTAAGGCCTTATTCAGAGATGTATAGAATGGTCCGGTTCTTAGGTATAATGAAAGCAGTCAGGGTGGGGTCGTGATGAAGAAGGTCCTTCTCGTAGAAGATAATCAGGATTTACAGTTTCTCCTAACCGTCCAAATTCAATCGATGGGGTTTTCCGTCATTTCGGCCAACAACGGTGTGGAAGGTGTGAAAAAAGCCATCGAAGAAAAACCTGACCTGATTCTCATGGACATCCTGATGGCAGGAATGGATGGTCGAGAGGCAACACGCATGATTCGTTCTAACCCAATGACCAAGGATATCCCCATTATAGCTGTTTCGGTTCTCTTTAGGCACTTGGATCGAAAGAGCTGCTTTGAAGCTGGATGTAATGATTACATTGTTAAGCCATTTAGCTTCAAGGTGCTCCAAGAGAAGATTCGGGCTCTTATTCCAGTTTCAAGGCCGAACATCCAATAACGAGCGGTCGCAAGAGACAATCCTCTGGCGCCTCTTCAGGGAATCGGATCTGAGTAGTTGTCTCGAAGCCGGATGCAGCGATTACCTTGTTAAGCTCTTCACCCTCAGGGAGCTCAAGGGAAAGATCCAGGATTTTTTCCCAGCACATAGGGTCCCATATCGATTGGCTCTCGTACAAAAAACTTTTTGTTTGACAGCCTTGAAAGAGGGTGGGAAAATCTCTCATATAGAACGGCAGGACAACCACAGACATACTTAGGTGTAACGGATTCATCATGGCATCGTTGAGCATCATAATATTTATTATTTTGATATCTCTAACCGCTGGATGCAAAGGGGAGCGGTACGAGATGAAGGAAGACAAACAGGGAAGAATCATCCGGCTTGACAGGAGGACCGGTGAAGTCACCGTGTTGGAGGGGGACAGTCTGATCCATATTATAAGCCCAAAAGACCTGGGGGCTTTATCAGAAGCTAAATCATGGCCTATTGAAATTTTAAGCCAACTCGGCGGTATTCTAGCCAATCTCAAAACTTCTTGGCGTAAAGGCCAGCTTTATTACCTGTACTCCGTTAGTCCAGCATCAGAAAAGGCAAAAGATATCAAAGAGTTTAATGAGGTATTCAATAGAGACCGGTTAGGAGACCACTACTTCACCGTGTACTTGTACAAAGGAGGCTTTAACATGATGGAGTTAAGGGTGCCTTTGGTAAGTATGACCAGCATTGTTGATGCCGAAGGAATAACCACCAAGCTGGAGAGGGACGGTGCGATATCACTATCCGTGGAGAACTATCAGGCCGCGAGAACTTGGGATGTTACGTGGAGCGAGGGTCTGGCACAGCTTTTCCAAAAACCCGTAAAGAAAGAATCCATGGGGCCAGCGCCAAAATCAACGGCTGAGACAACAATCCCATCCGCCACAGCCGTGTGGTCAGTGCAGGTCAATGCCTTTGCGCGCGAAGAGAATGCGCGCAGGCTGGTAAAAAAAATCAAGAATAAGGGGTATGGTGCATTTGTGGTTTCCCCCAAGATTGATGGCCGGACTTGGTATCGCGTGCGAGTGGGACAATTCGCTACACAGAAAGAAGCAAAGCAGCTGCTACGGATATTAGTAGAGAAGGAAAAGTATGCCAAGGCGATTATTGCGAGGAATGATATTTATACTCGAAAAGCTGTACCACAGTAGGAAGCGGCAGCAACGATTAACCCCGATCCGAAAAAACAATCGAGGCATTTGCGGTTTTGGACACCATATGACAGGAGTTACCGACATTT
>JAZGAR010000077.1:0-4380 GCA_036475875.1 Thermoplasmata archaeon | reverse complement strand
GGAATGACAATTATCATGCCTGCCCTTTCCCGTCGCCGTGCGGGAGTGGGGATACCCTGCCGTTGAGGTGGCAAGAGCTCTCAACGTTTCCAGCCAAAGCATCTTGCGAGCGGTGGAGAAGGGACCCTCATGCCTCCGGGAGATGAGGCTGGAATTACATGAATGGCGCAGATAACGGAAATACTGGAACTACGTCCCCCTCTATTATCGTTCGATTACGAATCTCCTCTAATTCCGCTTCAAATAACTTCTTGTTAGGTGTTTCAGTTTGAAACAGTTGTTCGACTAGGTTCAACATTGGCTCTGACCACATGCGGACGTAAAGTTGGTCCTCAAACACGAGCTTGCATATGTCTTGGTACAGGCATTTCCCATCATCTGATTCTTGGTAAGGAGGATCCAGTAATTGGATTCGGCTTAACAGCAAGTCAAGTCGTGTAATTTCGTTGTCCATCATCTACCCCCGCATCGATAGAGTAATGTGCGATATATCTTTAGGATAGATTTTATTATTTCTGATCAAGATTAAGCGATCCTTTCCTTCCACAGATACTTTTTGTGAAAGTATTGCGCCATCGTGTGTTTGAATTTCCGCTTCTTGAATCCTTTTCAGAACAATATCTCCTGTGACCTGGAGGATTAAAGCTCCCGCAGTGTAATCAAAGTAGAGCGTCCCCACTTCTTTGTCGTCGCTTGTTGCAAGTGATATCGCGGTCTTGATGTGCGATTCCGAAGCGGCGGCGAGCGCGTACTTGGCTGCAACTTCCTTCACTTGAGTTATCTTGGCATGGAGAATCATCTTTGAAACTCCGCTTTTTGTTTTTGAAACCACGGCGGTCTTGGTTTCCACTGCCAATCGGAGGCCAATGGTATCGAGGACAGTGGACAAACTAAAAAACTCCGGATTCCCTCTCGTAGAAAGCATCCTGTAAAGATTTTCCCTGTTAAGCGAAGAAGACGCCGCGAGCTTGCCCATTCCGCCGTACGAATCCACGACATCTCTCAAAGCCAGAAGAAAAACCTCAGGCTCCCCTTCTTCTAGAGCCGCGTTCAAATATTCTACTGTCTCATTCGGATCTTTGAGCGCCTCCAAAAGACTTCTTTGATAATCTCTACTTTTAGCCATTGTGAACTCCTACTTTTTGTAGTCCTCCCAGTATTCGATAGCTCTCCTTATGTCCTCAGCCTGTGAACTTTTGTCTCCGCCGCAAAGCAAAATAACCAACTTGACCCCCACCTGGCCAAAGTAAACACGATAACCTGGTCCGTAGCTGATTTTGAGTTCCAGAACGCCATTACCGACGGGCTCATAGTTGCCCAAGTTTCCCAATCGGACGCGAGCGATCCTCGTACGTATTCTAGCTTTTGCTCGTTGGTCCCGGAGCGAACCCATCCAATCATCGAAAGGACAGCTGCCGTTAGGACATACGTAGTTTTCGACTTGTTTCTATGAAACCTCCATAAATCATAATGTAGCTTTAAAGCTACGTCTTGTCAAGAACAAAGTCAAGAGCAATATGGTGATTTTCTGGAACACCATACATAATTCGGTCACCGCAAAAAGGGGGAGGGATGCTTTTTCTCTCAATTAGGGGAGCCGAAGGACAGAATTGAATTGTTTAACTGTTCTGTTCAATTTAATTAACCGACCTCGATACCTTGGTGGCTCATCGACAATATTAAGATTCCGAGAATCGTTCTCAAATGACGATTGAAGGTATTGTCCAATTAGCGGCTGCAGTACCTCTAACGGCAATTTGCTCTGCACGCCCAGCCCCAACTCTCAAACAAAGGTTTATTCACAGACCATTTCCGGTCCGCTCTCGGTCCACTAAAAGTCCGAATCGGACCTTCTAACTCCTTAAAATCAAAAGTTATCACCTTACGACCCCCCTACCATTCACCTTCCTCATCATAGAATCGGATGTCTCCCTTTTTCGGAGCAGACCCCCTCGGCATCATGCGGCGAGTGTGTGATTCCGAGAGAGAGGAAGCGTGGAGGTCTGAGGAACAGGGGAGAGGAGGTAGGTACAGGTCCCGACAGTTGGAGAACCGACACGATGGGGTTGTGGGGCGGCCCTCAAGGCAGTAAATCAGAGTGAAAGGCTTTGACGTTTTCTTTTGTCCTCTGTATTTCTGCTGCTGGTAGTGGTCAGTTTCAACAAAATTAGTCTATACAGCCGCCTTGAGAGAGCTATACTCAAGGTATGCCTAAGCGATCAAGCAAGCCCAAAGACGAAAACATATCCGCCTTCGAGATCATTAAGGCGGCCACTGAGGATCAGGAAGAACCTGCAAAAGAGGAAACTCGCCAAAAGAACCCCGCAGCCGTGGCCCTGGGTCGTCTAGGGGGGCTAAAAGGTGGTAAGGCCAGGGCCACGGAAGCTATCGGCTAAGAAGCGTAAAGACATTGCTAGGAAAGCAGCAAACTCTCGCTGGGCGAATAAAAGGCGAATATAACTTGCTTCTTTCAACTTGTTTTGTTACTTTAGATTAGGTAAGAATCTACCACTCACAATGAAAACAGAAAAACAAAAATTATCTCAGTCGCTTTTGCTCCTAAAGATCCTGGAGACAGATAATAATATTTTTGGAAATTTGAAGCTGCAAAAGCAAGTATTTCTGAATGAGTTAACCCTAACGAGATCTAATATAGGTGCCCTTTATTACAAATATTTCTGTTACAATTATGGTCCATTTAGTGCTGATCTCATGGACGATTATAATGTACTAGCTCATAAGGGGTTTATTCATAAAACAACATATTCACTGACAGAGAGGGGTGAATATTTGATTGAGTATATCGAGGGATCTATCAGGAAGCATAAAAATAACGAACACATTTTCCGCAAGGTAGAAAAGACAACCGAAAGATACAAGCGATATAACGGGACCGAGTTAATGCAGAAAGTCTACAGATTAGTAGTTGAACCCGAAGATATGCCTGGGCAATCAATGAAGGTAAAAGACATCCCTGCTTTTAAGGACATTTTGATGCCAGAGTGCCACGAATTTAAATATGCATTGAAGATCCCGCCAAGGATATTGGACGATGTAAAAACAGAATTAGCGATGGATCAAGATGAATGGGGAAACCTAGAGAGAACCCGCGCTGATGCCGTTGAGGATGCCACTAAATCTCTCATGAGGGAGCTTTCTTAAGACCCGCTATAATCATAAATTCGGACAATGTAAGTCCCATCGCTTCCGCGTATTTTTTAGCAATAGCCATACGATCTTTATAAACTCTGCCAGATATTAGCTTAGTAATTATTTTTTCGTCGGACCACCCATGATTCCGGGCCAATTTAATAACTTTGACAGGGTCATCTATATAAACCGGCCTGGATTTTCCACCTCGCTGTTTCAATTTAAATCCCTGTCCCTACTCGCTACTTAATGCGGCTGAATTGTGGGTCCCTTTTTATTGATTAATACCCAGGTTTTTCCTCTCCTCATCTGTGAGTAGGTTCATCATTTCTTTCTGTTGATCAGAAAGAACTTTATTGTCTTTGTTATTCTGATCTTTACTTTCTTTGTCCTCCGTGTCCTTTAATCGACCCCTACCACGACCCGGATACCATTCGGCCAAACCCCAATTCCTACCTACCCGGATAACATCACCTTATTGTTTTTCTGAGCGAAATAATACTGCAGTTAACTAATGCTTTTTACAAAAAGGGGGAGAATTTGGGCTACGCCGTGGCCCTTCATTTCATGCACTACAATTTTGCCAGGATTAACCAGACCTTGAGGGTAACGCCAGCAATGGAAGCAAGGGTTTCAATGTATGTGTGGGATTTTGAAGAAATTGTTGCACTGTTGGATACGGGTAGAAAAAAAGCAGCTTAGTCAAACTGACCCACTACCCTGCTGCTTGACGCTATGGACTTGGTAGTGCCAATATGAGTAGCTGGCAAGAACGTACACAACAAATCGCCTCGGTGCTTGCGCTGGATAGCATCTTGAATTCCGTGGTGCGATGGAGGGGTAGGTTTCTGAGGCAGTCAGAACGGAATGATTGGGGTAAGAAGTGAATCTTGAACCTATTGGAACGGTAGAGTCGCCGGTTCGTGATGCCGTGGATGAAAATTGGGGCAGCATAGAGTCCAGGATTCACCTTGAGAGCTCCTTCGCCGGCGGTTTGCAAGGTATTGAACAGTTCTCTCACATCATAGTGATATTTGTTATGCATCAATCCACTTTCGATTCAGTGTCTGATCTGGTTCGCCGACCACGCGGGCTCTCTGACATGCCGCAGATTGGCATCTTTGCACAGCGCGCCAGGCATCGACCTAACCCCATCGGGATAACGGCTGTTCGGCTGATTGGGGTTGAGGGAAGAGTGTTGAGAGTGAGAGGATTAGATGCGATAGATGG
>JAZGAR010000076.1:0-2024 GCA_036475875.1 Thermoplasmata archaeon | reverse complement strand
ATAATCGCATTCTGGGTTTTGGCAGGGATCACCAGTGCAGGCGTCCCGACTGTAGAACCCCATGATGTTTTCCGCACAGAACCCGGGGAGAAATTTGAGGTTGAGGTACTAGTTATTTGTCATGCTGATGTGGCGAACTACACCGTAAGTGTAACACTGCACTCAAGATTCCAGTTTGTAGAAAATGACAGCGATATGGTAGTTTCGGGAACCAATGCCTCAATAACATATGAGGGCCAAGATACTGATGAATTGTTCTTCGAGTTTCCTATGGTTGCGAAAAACAATACACCCGATGGAAATTACAATATCCAATATGAAGTCTATTGGAATGGCTCGGAGACAGGTTTTGTTTCTACCTTAGTGGAGAGGGATACAGTTTCGGTTTCAGTACGAGAGGGTGAAGAAAGTCCCTGCTCTAGCACCGGCTTTGTGGTATTACCTTTATTTGCAGTGGGGATAGTTTTCTCAGTTTTTAACAAACAAAAAGGTGAATCCAATGGAACCAAAGGTTTTCTCAAGCGGAAAGACTAGGCAGGGGAGAGGCTTCAGCTTACTGGAGTTGAAGAATGCAAAGATAGATATTAGAATGGCAAAGAATCTTGGATTGAGGGTTGACAGGCGGAGACGGACGAGCTACGAGGAGAATGTCAGGTTTTTAGGGGAGAAGGTCGAGAAGGAGAAGAAGAGGTCGGTTAAAGGAAAGAAGAAAGGCAAGAAACCAAGAGCCGGTGTAAAGAAGAGAAAAGAGGGCGGGGAAAAACCGAGCAAAACGACCAAAAAGTAATTTAAACCACAAAGAAAGAGCCCATCTTCAAATTTAAAGAACCAAAAATAGCCGCAATAGAGCTGAAGAAGGGTAAGATAAATGCACGAAGATCATAAGCATTTTCTCTTGTTAACCAAAGAGATGATATTCCTATATATTTTGATAGTGGTAGGATTCACCCTATTTCTATTATCCTCTGAAGATGCCGATGCAGATACCATCACTGTGGATGATGATGGTGGAGCAGACTATCTGGGGATTCAAGATGCAATCGATAATTCCAGTGCTGGGGACACGATTTTAGTAAAGGCTGGTTTCTATTATGGGAACATCGTGATTGATAAAACCATAAATCTAATCGGTGAGAATCCAAATAACATGGGTGGGAGCGCCAAATAACAGCCATTTTTCCTTCTTTAAGGTCTCACCCGTTTCAACCTTACATACTCCGCCTTTTTCTCCATGACCCTCCCCCACAGCAGCTCCTTTTTAACCCCATGAGCCAATCGAACTGCCCTGCTTATCTCAGGCCATGTACTATGATAGGTGGAGGAGACAGCATGAACCAAATAAAAGGCATGCTCATTCTCTGGATCACCTTTGTAGACTCGAAAGTGCGTGCCGTACTTGAAGCCGGTTTTCACGATCAAACCTCTGCTCTTCAAGTCCTTATAAACCTCCAGCCTAACATCGAAATCTGGCTGGATCCGTTCCGCTTTTCTCTTGAACTGAGTTAGGTTGATCTTCCTGCCTGTTTTTGCGTCTCGAACGATAAGTGCCTCCATTTCGAGAAGATAGGCTGTTTCAAGCAAGGATAGCTGCATACCCTCACCAATGAACTTGCCGAAGAACTCCCTATCGTGAAGTATCTCTGCCTCTTCCGAGTCTAAAACCATGACCCTGTCTCCGAAAAACAGAGCATCAGCCTCAACCTCGTAGCTCTTTGGTTTTATACGACCTTTCGGCCGAACCAGTCTAGCCTGATAATATGTTAGGTCGCCTTCCTCGTCAACTATGCCGATGAGCAGTTTTTTTCTGGCCTTTAGGACCCTTCTTATCTGAGCTACCATACCTTCCAAATCGAACATGCCCCGCTCACTAGCAGCGTAAACCCAGAATTTGGAGGGACTTTTTGATGGCTTTCCGCCCCTCGGAAAAACCCTAAAATGAGCTGGCTGAACATCAGGTTTAACCACATATCCCCTCATCCTTAGATCTCTATAAACGATGTACCTGATTTCAAAGTCCGGGTAGT
>JAZGAR010000075.1:0-2874 GCA_036475875.1 Thermoplasmata archaeon | reverse complement strand
GGAGACGTACAGATTAGGGCTGAAGAGAGAGTCAAGGAGTTTAGCTTAGAGTCTTTCAGCGAGAGCTTCGTGGGGTTAATTGAGAGGTATTACGAGAGAAAAACGATCTGAAATATGAGAAATCTTGGCTAGTCCTTCATGAGATTGTAGAGGATTGTCAGATAACCCATGAAATATACGGATAGATAAAACGTCAGCGACCAATTATGCCTCGTATACGCGAGGTACATTCCCGCAAGTGAATACAGCATGAAAAAAATCTCGAGGACGTTTAAATCAATAAAGGGTTTATAGAGCTTGCTTCTCCAGCTGTCCTCCCTGGTCTGTATATTGTACTTGGGAGTCCTGTGAAAAACGCCCCCCGTTTGGAGAATCCCTCGGACTACCGAGAGAGAACACCGGGCAGACAACCCATATCCGATCAACGAGAGTAACCCCAGAAAGGGAATCGTCTCTCTCAGGCTGAGTCCCTGCCATCGGATTGCGGCGAAGTACATGGTGAATGAACTGATCGCGCACAAACCGAGTAGGACTACCAGGGGGGTCCAGAAGGGCAGCAGTTTGAAACCATCTAACATTAACAGGGGGAGAGTGATAATGAGGGATACCAGCATCGATGGATGAATTAAATAATAGGACATGTGCAGGATGGCCTGGATTTTCTGCATGATCGAATGGTCGTCAGACCCCCACACCCGTTTAACTAATTTTTTACTGCACTGTATGCTCCCTTTCGCCCATCTCGCCTGCTGGCTACGAAAGGCAGCCATGCTCGGAGGAACCTCCGCTTTGACGATCACATCTCTCTGATATCTTATTTTCCAGCCTTTGAGTTGCATCCTATAGCTCAGGTCCATATCCTCCGAGAGAGTGTCAGAAAGCCATCCCCCTGCATCGAGCATTGCTTCCTTTCGGAGGACTCCTCCCGAACCATTGAAGTTCAATAGAAGGCCCTGTGCACTCCTCCCTGACTGCTCAATAATGTGGTGACCATCTATACCGAGCGCGATCGCCTGAGTCAACCAGTTATACTTCCGGTTTTCATGGCCCCACCGGGTCTGTAAAATTCCGAGTGTAGGTTCTTCCTCAAGAATGGGAATCGTTCTGCACAAGAAATCTGGTGACGGGATGAAATCGGCATCAAAAACAACAACATACTTGCCTTTAGCAGTGTGAAGCGCGTTTTGTAATGCACCCGCCTTGAATCCGATCCTTCTCGGCCTTCTGATTATTTGAACGTCAAATCCTTGGGCCTTCATTTTGCATGCTATTTCATCGATTAAAACAGCCGTCGAATCATCGCTGTCATCCAGCACCTGTATCTGCAACTTATCCCGAGGCCAGTCAATAGAGGCAATTGATGAAAGCAGCCGTGTGATTACGTATTTTTCGTTGTAGATTGGCAGTTGGACAGTTACCATCTGAGGATAATCAATGTGTTTGCTAACTTGGGGGGTATATTTCCATGAGCAGTAGATCAAATAGAAACAATTGTATCCAAAGGGGAGTATTAGAAATAATATTATCAGATAGATATTTACGAGTATCCCAAGGACCAGCAGTTGGACCATATAAGACATGTAATGACTAAGTGTTATAAAAAATTAAAATTAATTCCTTTGGAAATCTTATAAAAAAGAAAATTAGGAAAGTTCTTCCAGTTGTTCAATGAGAAATTTTAGAGCCTGGCTCAGTATTGCCATCTCCCAGTTATCGGATTCCGACACCATTTCCAACCCTAATATAATGGCTTTTACCCCTGTGTCCGGAGGAGACGTAGGATCTACTATGATGTAATTTTGAGCGACGAAACTAACTTTGCAGTTTACCATAACACCTGGTCGCAGATCCTGAAAAATCGGGTTTTCTCTATTGAATAGAATAACGCGCCCGTCTCTCATTCTACCGATGATGCTCTCGCCTTTACCCTTGAGTACAAGAACTTCCATATCCTCGCCGAGGCTAATTTCCCTCATTTGTATTTCTGCATTATACATTTTCTGGGTATAAAGGCGGGATAATTAGTTAATAAATCTGGCTCATTGGGAATCATTTGGCCTTCAAAGAATTAATAATTAATTAAAAGTCCGCAATGAACGTCATCACTCGTGCACAACGGAATTAACTGGTTGTTAACTAATTGGCTTGACCTCACGCTCCTCTATGTCGATTTTTCGTTTAGATAAGTTCTTGAAAAAAATCTCCGAAAGTTGTTCATCATACCCTATTTTTGCTGGATGAATTACTCCAGCATCTTTGAAGTCTCCATTTGCGATCATCTGTACAACGATGCTGCATGGAAATGCGGTCGTTCTAGCCATGGCGGAGATGTCGTTTTCAGGGTCATAAAAGTCGGTGAATTCGTAGATGAATGTTGTTTTTACGCCTTCTCTGATACCGGATACTTCAACTCTCTGACAGATGGCGTCGCCTTCACCAGGTAAATATTGCAACGTCTTTTCTCCCAAGGCAAGAAAGAAGTCGCGAGGAGTGATTTCGCTTCCTTTCACATTCAAAGGTTCTTCGTCAAGGAGTTTGAGTGCGACTAATTTTTTCCAGATATCAGAATGGCCCGGCCATCTGACCGTCTTGGCCCAGGCATCTTTTACTCCGTCGAGGCCCAAGTGCTCTATGACGTCGATGAGGTCTCCCGTGGTATATGCTTCGCACTTACCGATGGGTTCTGGGAAGGTTATATCTTCTGTATCACTAAGCCGGAGGACCTTCACCATTTCACCATCTATTAGCACTGTTGAGGCTCCAACATTCCCGAGGGCAGCATAAGGCCAGTACCACGATATTTTGTATCTCAGAGGATTTTCGTATCCTGGAGTCCCCTTTTGAGGAAATCCCCCGCACCATACGCGAAAACTT
>JAZGAR010000074.1:0-3465 GCA_036475875.1 Thermoplasmata archaeon | reverse complement strand
TTAAAAAGGGGGTTGGGGTTGGTAGAATTTTCAACCGTGATCCAATAAGTCCCGTTGGCGGGAGTGGCCATCTTCAATGTCACGCCTTGAAGAGTTAAAGCTCCGCCTGGCTCGATTGTTAGATTCCCCCTGACTATGATCGTATGAGGATCTGGATATGTATAAGTATAGACTTCTCCAAAACCAAGAGTCCAATCTCCATCAGTTCCCCATATGCCATCTCCTACAACTCCATTCCAATTATCATATGGGTCTCCCATTGCGCTCACTATCGTCACAGGTACAACATCCAAAACAACAAGCGCACTAGTTATCATCAAGGCTGTGAAACTTATCGAGATAAATTTTTTCATATATTTACCTCCTCGCCGAGGCTAAGTTTTGATAATAGTCCTTTAAAAAATAAACTGTTATTCTAGTATATAAAGACTTTATGGTAATTACCATCGAAAACCCATAATCACATTGAGTTTTTTCGTAGGAAAAGATACAAAATAAGTTCAAAAAACTACCTGTTACTACTCCTGCGTACCTAAATTATCAAAGCCACCAATTTCAACGTGATAACGCCCCTCCCGTCTTTTCTTTTTATAGAGTATTAAAACGATGACGACAACGATGATGGCAGTAAACATGATGATCATCAAAAGCAGCATCATTGGAGAGAGCCAAGACAGGTTGAAGAGCGCTCCTTCGCCACTCCCTTCCGTAATCACTATCGTGGTCTGAACAAAGTCGGACCAATCGCCACTATCGTCCCTGACCCTGAAGGAGATGACATGCGTGCCCACGGAAAGGTCCGGAGTGGTGAAGGACCTTACACTGCTGAGAAAGCCATCCATATCAGATTCCCAGTAGTATTCGCTTATCTCCCCGTCTTCATCGGTTCCATGGCCTATGAAGATTATGTACTCCCCCTTCTTGGCCTTGATTGGTGAAACCCTATCAAGATACGCATTTGGTATCATATTCTCCTGGTCTTGGTTTACCGTCCCTTCAACATGAACATACCCCTGGGAGTTTTCGAGCGCTATCTCGATCTCCCCCCCACCGTTTCTCGTATTCCTTTGAGATAAATGGGCCTGGGCGATAGGGAACAGGACCATATCTTCTTCATGCTGATTCTCCATTATTGATGAATATTCTTCCTGGGAATCTTGGTGGTATTCTGATGGATGATCTCTAATGTGGATGATTGGGTCTTGATTCGCACAAAAGGCAAACACCATGGAAGCAATCACGATGCCCGTGGCAACTGAAAACCAGACGTTTTTTATTGGCCCACGATTTTCTCCTCTATGAGGAATCATATCCACTACCTCATGGACACAAGAAAACATACCAAAAGGCGTTTTCCCATCCATAACGGTGATGGAATTTATAGTATAAAGGCTTATAGGAGATTTCCGATTCAAGGGGATTAATGTTCTCCTAGCAATGTTTTTTTAAAAAATCAACAAATGTTGAAAGTTTACCAAATAAGACTGTCAAGAGCCTGAGAAATCTCTTCCTTCAAAAAACGAAAAAACTTGGCCCCCAAATCCCCTCAGGAGGAAAATTTTTCGGGTCAGATAGCCGCGTTTGTGCGAGGAAGGGTCGGGAAATCGGGGGCCAGTAATCCTTACCAATGAATCCCGAAACGAATTGCGAATGAGTGTTATGTTTATTCATCCATGCTATTACTATTTCTTTTTATTTTTCTTCTTCGTTTTCTTTGAGGTTTTACCAGGATTTTTTCCAGGGTTGGCAGGGGGGGCTATGGACTCCAGAACATGTTGAACATGATTGAGCTGAACCTCAATTCTCCCAAGACGGCAGTTCAAACAGTTGCAGTCCTTCAACAGTTCGCTTTTATCCTCCCCTGTTTTTTTCATTTGTTCAGTCCTCTATGCTTTCTTTTCTGGCCTTACCTGTTGCTCCGATATTCCTTATGATTTCCATAAAGGACTCTATCTTGTCCCATAAACTCTCGTAAATTGGCATTTCCTCCACCACAGGAAGGAAGCCGTTCCACCTGGTTATCATCTTTGTGTATTCCATGTGCCCTGCACACCTCAACTTATGAGCAATCATATACTAACCATAGATTAAAACATATTGCAAATGTTATGTAAAGATACTGAAAGATAGGGTTAGATTCTAGAGATTTAGAGTGAATCCTTACCTCTTTCTGTAAGAACTAGATACTTGAATCGTCCGCTTTTCCTTTCAATTATTAGGTCTTTGTCGATAAGTTCATTTATCCTCTTTCTTGCAGTGGTCCTACTGATTCTGAATTCATCACCCACTTGCTTGTAAGAAGGGCTTTCGCCCACTCTATTGCGATTGTTCACGAATTCAAGAAGGTCGAAGAGGTCTGCCGATAATCTTTCTTCATGTCTCGTCTCCAGTATCGAGGTTTCCTTTTCCAGAAGACTAAGTTCTTGGGCGGTTAGCGTGTTTGGATCGAGGGATATGACCAAAATGGCCTTTCTGGCATAGAAAAGCTCGTTTAGATGCTGGATGAACTTCAAGGCCTCTTTAAAACTGTTTTGCGTCACAACATAGTCGAATCTATCCAAAAAGACGAAGGTGTTTCTATCGATGTTATCGTCAATTATCTTCTCCAAAAGCGGGAACTCGGGCTTGACAGACATCTTATCCCTGGGATCATTTGTCATCCAATATAGAGGCAATTTCAAATCTACATCTTTTTTTATCTTATCAGGATGTTCCCTTGTGATTATAACACCTTTGAAATGATTTTTGTAGAGTTCATAAACCACATCTTTTGCCCTATCAAGTTCCTTTTCTTCGATGAGATAGGTGGAACCTCTTTTTATCTTGTACCTCATCAATCCCTCTCTTGCGATTTCCTCCCTCTTTCTTTCCGAGATATCGGTTATAACCGCCAAGATGCCGCTGAATGCCCCATCCTTAATCTGCGGCGAAGCGCTGATCAATGCTGGCAACTCGGTCCCATTCTTCTTGAGAAACACAGCCTCGAACCTGTCGTGCTCTCCTCTCAGGTTTTCTGCATAACAGTCCCTCATCCGCTTGTGATAATCTGGGGCAAGTATCTCTTCCCAATGCGTTCCAACAAGTTTCGTCGTTTTATAGCCCAGGATATCCTCTATCTTCGGATTTATGAAACTCACAAGTCCATCCACATCCAAAATCATGATTCCCTCGGCCATGGAATGTACTATTGACTCGTTGAACTCCTTCAGCTCCTTTATCTCTTCTTCTGCTTGTTTTCTTTCTGTTATATCTGTTATTATTCCCAGGATGGCGAGTTCTCCTTCGTAACTTATCAATTTTGTGGCGATTATCGCCTCGATTCTCCTACCTTCTTTGGTTATAATGGTATATTCGTATGGAGGGATCACCTCACCTTTGATATGCCTGCCTAAACTTTTCTTTATATGTTCTATTGATTCCGGTGCGATCAAGGTATAAAAGTCGAAATCTGGTGAATAAAACTCC
>JAZGAR010000073.1:0-51417 GCA_036475875.1 Thermoplasmata archaeon | reverse complement strand
ACAATAGACCATTGCTAAAGGGTTCTATTCAGAAAAGGACCAAGGACATAATCCATGATGTTTTAGATGATCTCGATTGCGGAGTCGTTCAAATCAGGGTATATCTCAATAGGGTCCACCTCCAATTTGTATATCCTCCCAGACTCTCCATTTCAAAGATAATGAACAATGTCAAGGGAAAATCCTCATGCATCCTTCGCAGAGAATTTCCGGAACTTGTAAAACAATGCCCTAAAGCACTCTGGGCAGTGAAGTATTCTCTTTACTCATAGGTGTATCATCAGTTCATTCATCCCTCCACATCCAACATGATCTCCAATTCCTCCCCCACCTCATATTCCCGCTCCAAAGGTTTTAGCGGAATGAGCCTCACCTCCCTGTTTTCGAAAAGGGATAATCCCGTGGATATCCCCAGGAATACCTCTCCGTTCACCTTGATTCGTTTGTAAGGAACATTAAACCTATTCACGTCCCTGTACAAAAGTCCTTTTGAATACCTATCTATACCATCACCCAACTTTCCTCCCAAAGCGTAGGTTGCCATATTCCCATGGACCCTTACCACCTTGCCCAATGATACACCTCCGAATTTCACTTCCTGATCTAAATCAACTCTCGAATTTTCAGACAATGCTATGCCACCGTAACAGTTCCAAGGAGTTTGAGCATCAAGGAGACAGAACTCATCCCCCACTTCGACGGCCACTCCCCAAAAGTTACCGATGCCCCCAAAGATGTCAATTAGAGGTGAGACGATGACATAATTCTTGGTGGCCAATTGCACTTTCGCTTCAATATTCACATAATCTCTGTCTGGTGTGCCATGAAAATTCCCTCCACCGACCCTTTCCAATGGGAATGCGTTCAGAGGGCTTTGGGTGTCGCTGCAATCTTTTACCTCCACATGAACATGGGGATAGGACCAAAAAGGAAGCAGCGGGGTGCGAATATATCTGCCGATTTTATCTCCGACCTTTACATTTTCCCCGATTTCGATTTCCGGTTCCATGTGTAGCATGCGAACGCATGCCTCATCATTTTTAATCACGAATATGTAGTCATGGGGCTCGGTCTTAAAATACCTGGCCCTGCCGACCTTGCTTTTGTCGATGAGGGTCACCTCCCCTGAAATTGGGCTCAATACAGGAGTTCCAAATTCTCTACTACCGAAGATATCGATTGCCCCGCCCTGCACATGCACGGGATAGGGACTCGAGTGAAAGGCCACTATAGCCTGAGGAGGGGAGTGGATCGTGATACCTTGGGCTTTGGCAACGGGGATCATCGGTCCCAGAAGGCGCTTAATATTCTTATTGGTTGTTCTCTTTTTTAAGGTAAATGAAAAAGAATATAACTTAAGATGCAATAATGGAAGAAAAATCATCAATTAGGAGCACGGAGTTGATATCTATGATGTCATTCCAGCCAAGAAAATATCACTATAAGACCAGGATTAAATGGACTCAAAATGATGAAGGCGAGACCTCCACTGAAGGTAATCCTCCCATCCAAATAGCGCTGCCGGAGAATCTCGGCGGTCCTGGAGGAAGTTGGTCTCCCGATGAGCTGTTCGTCTCGTCAGCCGAAGCCTGCGCGATGCTCACGTTTTTCTGGTTATTGAAGGACAAGGATGTAGAAGTCATATCCTATGAAAGCGAGGCAGAAGGTGTTTCACATATAGACCGCGATGGTCTCTTCAGGTTCACGAAGGTAACGATCAGACCAACCATCATTGTTAAAAGAGAAGAGGATATTCCAAAGGTTGAGAAAGCCGTGAAAAAACTGGATGATTCGTGCTGCGTCTCGAACTCACTGAAATCGCAAGTTGTAATCGAGGCGAAAATTAAGGTTGAAAATCAAAAGTAGACCAAAGGGCGTTGACATGGCGGAAAACGAGGGGAAAACTGAGAGTATAGGAGACCTCATCAACAAAACAGGGACAGGCAGATTCCAGCGAAAGTTGCTTTTAATATGCGGCCTTACCTGGGCCTTCAATGCAATGGAGATTATGATCATCGCTTTTATTCTACCTGCACTCAAATTCCAGTGGCGACTGGAACCCCATGAAGAGGGATGGATCTCGGGTTCGATTTTTATTGGCATGCTTCTTGGTGCCTGGTTCTGGGGAATGACCTCAGACTATATCGGAAGGAAAAAGACGTTCGCAGCAACAGTGGCCATATTCTCTGTCTTCGGTTTTCTCGGTGCTTTTATTCCGGACAATTACATTTGGCTGGCGGCAATAAGATGTGCTGCAGGATTCGGTGTCGGCGGGATGCTTCCTGTGGCCAGTGCCCTTTTATCTGAGTTCATACCCACAAAATCCAGAGGAAAGTATCTGGTTTTTCTTGAAAGTTTCTGGATTTTAGGTACATTGATTGCAGCGGGCTTGGCCTGGTACATCATTCCCAAACCGGATCTTGGATGGCGCTTTCTTTTTATGATTGCCGGCGCTCCAATATTCATGATACTGTTTATCTACAAATTCGTTCCCGAATCTCCGAGATATTTGATCTTGGCAAAAAAAGAAGACAAGGCAAAGGAGATAATATGCAAAATAGCGGATGAGAACAAAGTAGAGCTTGATTTCGATTACATAACACCTGTTAGGAAAACATCACGGGTTTCCCTTTCAAAACTCTGGCATCGTAAATTTGTTCGCATTACCATCATGCTCTGGATAACATGGTTCTTCTTGACAATGGCAAATTACGGTGTGCTGATATGGCTTCCCACATATTTTTACAGGACACTGCAATTCTCAATCGACCGGATATACTCCTTTATTATCCTATCGGCCTTGGGCCAGATCCCGGGATATCTACTTGCCGTCGTTTTGATAGACAGAATAGGTAGAAAAAAGGTTACGGGAATTTTCATTTTATTGTCCGCCTTATTCGCATATTTCTTTGCAATATCAGAGGATACCACCTATTTAATTCTCTCTGCCGCTCTTTTGAATTTCTCTTTGGCGGCATGCTGGAGCGGTATGTATGCATATACCCCCGAGTTATATCCAACCGAGGCAAGGGCAACAGGTATCGGGTGGGCAAGCGGTATAGGACGGATGGGCGCTTTCATTGGACCCATGCTCGGTGCGCTTTTGATGCCGATTTCTATTTACCTCACTCTCACCATTTTTGCGGTCTGTTTTGGTATTGCAGGAATAAGTGTCCTTGTTTTAGGTGTCGAGACCAGGGGAAAGGAGCTTGCGGATGTTGTGGAGCAGAACGAAGAAGCTCCAATCCTCTGATGAAACAGGTAAAATTAAATAGGTTTTGATAATACCCATAACCCGTCAAAAAATGGTGGTAAGAATGGCAGGTAAAAAATTAAAAGGACTCATAATAACAATGAGGCCAAAAATAGGGATCGTGACCTTTCCATGGGTTGCGGCCATGGCACTTTTTGCATCCGTGTTATACGGTGATTTTTCATCACCGATACATTCAGATTCGAATTTTTATATCACTTTCTTGCTAATCATGCTTGGATCTTACCTGGGTGTCACATCAGGGTATGCTGTAAACGACTATTTTGACGCGGAACTTGATACAGCTTCGCCCATCGATAAGGCAGTAAAACACGGCATACCAAAAAAAGCCCTTCTTTCTTATGCTGCCATTCTCGGAATACCATCACTTGTGATACTGCTTTATCTCAGCATCTACACCGGGATTGTCGGGATCATCCAGATGCTGTGCATTCTTGTCTATTCAAAGTCGATGAAGGGCAAGGTTGCATATTCCAACATGTTCGTTGTTCTTCCCACGGCGCTGATGCCCATGGGCGTGTTCTTTGTATATACGGACCAGTTCACTATCGAGGCGTTATTGCTTTTCATCACCTATTTCTTCTTCGAACCTGGTTTCACCTGG
The DNA here is from genome assembly GCA_036475875.1 of Thermoplasmata archaeon. Lineage (GTDB taxonomy): Archaea > Thermoplasmatota > Thermoplasmata. Next base: position 47,539 of record JAZGAR010000073.1, on the reverse strand, counting down.
AGCGGTGTGTGCAGGGATACCGAACACGATAAGAAAAGAGGCGTTCCCACACTATCAGTAAAATACGGTATAAAAGGCGTTGCAAAGTTCATCCTCATGTGCTGGATTTTGGTGCTGGTGATGTCGGTGGTGCTGTTCCTGTTCACTAACCTCGGCCTCATATTTCTTATTGGTTCGAGTTTCGCCGCGGTTCTGCTGATAGGTCTCGCTATCAATCTGATAAAAAACCCTCACCCAAAAACAGCCGCCTCAACCTTCATAAAATCAGCGGGTTGGTTCTGGTTCTTCAGCTTTTCGGTGATAATCGACGTTGTTTTGAGGATAGCTGGGATTGTATTGCCTGGTGTTAATCTACCTTAATGGATATCAGACTTATGAAGTTCCGGTGATATTCTACGAAGTTATTTTATTATTGATTCACTTATCAATCTACAACAAATCATGAATATACCTAATTATCAGTATTTTCTGATTTTTCAGAAAAGTTTAAATACTCTGAAATCTATTACTTTACTGAGGCGGTAAAAAATGGCTAAAAAAAAGAAAGATGAAGCCTGTTGTGGCCCTGTGGATGGGGATATGAGCTGTTGTAAAGTCGAATCAGTGGTGAGCGTAGATGACAGGGGCCAGATGGTCCTTCCAAAGGAGATAAGAGAGCGGGCAAACATCCATGCAGGTGATAAATTAGCCGTGATAAGCATGGAAAAAGGGGGAGAGGTATGCTGCATTTCTCTGATCAAAGTTGGGGAATTCGAAGAAATGGTAAAGAATTTCCTCGGCCCGATGATGAAAGAGATGTTCACGAAATAATATAAATCGATAAACATGGGGGTGAAATAAATGAAAGAAGAGGATATAAAGAAGGTTGTAAGAAAAGAGTACGCGAGCATTGTGACTCAAAATAGTTCCTGCTGTGGTCCTTCTAGTACCTGTGGAGACAAAAGAGCCCCGAAACCTGCAATGAGCAAGAAGATGGGATACAGTGATGAAGAACTTCAGAAACTCCCTGCGGGTGCCAATCTCGGCCTCGGTTGTGGGAACCCGGTGGCTTTGGCCTCCTTAAAGGAAGGGGATACATATCTTGACCTTGGATCTGGGGCAGGAATCGATTGTTTCCTTGCCGCTCCGAAGGTGGGCAAGACCGGAAAGGTCATAGGAGTGGATATGACAACTGAGATGATCGAACAAGCACGAGAGAATGCCAAGAAAACCAACTATGAAAATGTTGAGTTTCGCCTAGGAGAAATAGAACATCTACCTGTTGCCGATAATTCAGTGGATGTGATCACGTCAAATTGCGTAATAAACCTCTCCCCAGATAAGAAAGCGGTGTTCATGGAGGCCAATAGGGTTCTTAAACCTGGTGGAAAGCTCATGATCTCTGATATTGTCCTGCTAAAGGAACTTCCCAAAGCCGTACTGAAATCCGCAGAAGCTTATGTGGGTTGCGTATCAGGTGCCATGCTAAAGGACGAATATCTGAAGGTTGTCAAGGAAGCAGGATTTACTGACATTGAAATTATAAATGAGGTCTCAAGTAAAAATGTCTGGTTAAACGATCCATTGGCTGAATCGATTATCAAAACCATTGGGATTTCAATTGAAGAAGGCAAAGAATTAGGAAAATCGATAGTAAGCCTAAAATTCTCCGCGGTAAAACCTGAAAAGAAAGGTGAGGGAGGCTAATTCACCTCCTTTTATTATTTTTATGATATTGTATAATAAGATTTAAATTCAAATATCTACTTTACATGATTTGAAAAAAGGGATTTGCTATGTCCTTGATATATCCTCTAATATTAACCGCGGTGATTATCGGTTTGATTCACACGATAATCGGCCCCGATCATTATCTTCCGTTCATAGTGATGGCAAAGGCCAGAAAGTGGTCAAATCCAAAAACTCTGAGGATAACACTGCTTTGCGGTTTAGGTCATGTGGGTAGTTCGATTTTGCTTGGTGCAGTTGCCATTCTCTTCGGAGCATCAATATTAACTGTGTTGGGTATAGATTCCTTTCGCGGTGAGCTTGCGGCCTGGGCCCTGATCTTTTTTGGTATGACATATCTTGTATGGAGTTTACGAAAAGAACTAAAAAATAGAACACACACTCATGAACATATACATTTAGATGGAAGTGAACACACCCATGAGCATAAACACTTTCATGAACATGGACATATCCATAAAGCAGATTCAAAGAAGAAATTAACTCCCTGGGTCCTCTTTACTATCTTCGTTTTGGGCCCTTGTGAGCCTCTTATTGTCCTCATGATGTATCCTGCATTAACAAATGATCTATTAGGATTGTTTTTGGTGATATTTGCATTCTCTGCAGCAACAATATTGGTAATGCTTACCATGGTACTTGGAACATTGAAAGGATTGACTTTCCTTCCGCTTTCAAAAATCGAACCGCACACGCATTCAATAGCTGGTGCGACCATTGCCCTCTGTGGGGCCGCTATTTTATTTGGGCTTTAAAGATGCTTGGTTATAAATCAGACCCAAAAAAGACATATACGTTAATCACAATTTTGGAGAAACATTTAGAGGGGGATTATGATAGAACGGTTTCTAAGTGAAATAATTGAATATAGCCCCTTTTCGGATCTATTATAAGTAAGCATCGGAGGTAAGGTTATGACAAGTATCATTTCTGCTAAGAATGTGCATAAAACATATGATACCGGTAAAATCCAGGTGAAAGCCCTAAGAGGTGTGGATATCGAGGTCGAAGAGGGGGAGATGGTGGCGGTTATGGGCCCTTCCGGATGCGGAAAGACCACCTTGCTCAACTGCCTATCCGGATTAGACGATCTCACAGAGGGCCAGGTGTTAGTAGAAGGCCAGGATATTCATGCAATGAAGGACAAGGATCGAACGAATTATCGTGCCAAAAAGATGGGATTTATTTTTCAGACATTCAATCTTCTCCCTGTTCTAACAGCAGTTGAAAACGTGGAACTGCCGTTACTGGTAAGCGGTGCCCGTTTGAAAGAGGCCAGTCAAAAAGCTGAATCGGCACTTGATCTTGTTGACCTTGTTGAATGGAAAGACCATAAACCATCTGAGCTTTCCGGGGGTCAGAGGCAACGTGTCACCATTGCCCGAAGTTTGGTAAATCAACCAAAAATTGTTTGGGGCGACGAACCAACTGGAAATCTGGATACAGAGAATTCCAATGATGTAATGGATCTTTTAATCAGATTGAACAAGGAGAACAAGCAGACCTTTGTATTAATTACACATGATCCTTCCATTGGAAAAAGGTGCCAGCGCATAATTGAGATGCGAAGCGGGGTCATAGTCAATAAAAATACACGATAGCAAGGGTGAGATGAAAATGGACGGAATCCTAAGTGTGATGCTCCTTATTGTCATAGTCATCGCCTTGATCATCGCTGTTTTGGCGGTAACTAACCGCATAATCTTCAAGATGGCGGTGCGTAATTTTGCCCGCCGGAAAATTCAAAGCGTAATCGTAATCAGCGGCCTTATGATCGGAACCGCAATCATATCAAGTTCACTTGTTGTGCAGGATACCATGGTGTACATGTTCGAGGTTGACGTTTATCGTTCTTTAGGAGAGGTGGATGAGGATATCTGGGGATTGAATTCTTTCGGAACTGTGGAGTATTTCAATGAATCAATCTATGAAACACTTTCGGAAAATCTATCCTCGGTGGATGGAATAGAGGCTGTTGCACCTGTGATTGCTGATCTGGGTGCTGTATTTGATTTCAATACGCTTTTAGGCGATCCTTCAGTTGCCATACTGGGTCTTGATTCCGATGTTTTGAAAAATACCAGTTTCGGTGATCTTGACGGTCATGGATTCTATCCGGATTCTCTAGGTCAGGGCCAGGCTGCAATCAATTCAAGGCTGGCTAATGAAATAGATGCTTCAGAGGGGGATATGATCGTATTATCGTACGGGGCAAAGAATCCGCAAAATCCCCTGGAACCCGAACTTCGAATGACGAATTTTACGGTAACGAAAATCATTGAAGAAAAGGAACTTTGGGGTAAGGCCAATTACAATCAGAGAAAAACTGTTTTTCTCGAGATGGATGACCTTCAGTTGATGCTTAACAGATCAGGCGAAATCAATCATATCTGGATTTCAAATGATGGCGATTATAAAGGGGGGGAATATTATACAAGCCAGGTAAATCAAACAATTGTTGCAGAATTGGATAAAGCGGTAAGTCTGGACAACGATTTAAGCGGTGCAAATCTAAACCTCGAAGTACACGATGTTAAAGCCGACAATCTGGAGTCGGCGCGAATAGGTGGAGAAACCATCGGAATAATGTTCATGATATTCGGATCCTTTTCCATAATCGCGGGAATCGTTTTAATCATCAACATCTTTGTTATGCTCGGCGAGGAAAGAAAAAGCGAGATGGGGATGGCAAGGGCTGTAGGAATGCAGTCCAAGCATCTTGTGAGGATGTACCTCTTCGAAGGGAGTATCTACGCCTTCTTGGCCGCCTTTGTGGGGGGACTTTTGGGTTTAGGACTGGGACGAGCTCTTATCTATGCCTTTGATTTCATATTTTCAGCAATGGAGGAGGTCGGGGGAGGATCTGTGGATATTCCATTCTATTTTGAATGGGACAGTGTCATTCTGGCAATGTGCATGGGTCTTATAATCACTTTTATCACGATTTTCTTCATAAGTAAACGTATTTCAAAGCTCAATATAATCCGAGCGATAAGACGAATCCCTGAGCCGAAAAAACCCAGAGCCGAAAAAAGAATGCTTGTAATGGGAGGACTTATGGTCTTTCTGAGCATCCTTTTCATCTATCTAGCATTCTCAACCTTGTCAGGTAGCGCTTGGATGATAGGATATCCATTGTTTGTTTTAAGCCTGGCTCTTATTGCAAATAAATGGGTAAGCATCAGATCTTCCATGACCGCCGCCGGTTTTGCAATTATTATAATGTTCCTCCAACCATATCCTCTTCCAGTTATATCGGAAATGAATTTTTCGGGTATGGAGGCCTTCGTTCTCAGCGGTGTTTTTCTGGTTCTGGCTGGTGTACTTATCGTGATGTTCAATTCGCATGTTCTCCTGATTTTCCTGCAGAAGACGGTAGGAAGGGGAAAGTCCACAAGAGCCGTTCTCAAAACTGCAATTTCCTATCCCATGGATAACAAGTTCAAGACCGGAATGACCCTGGGGATGTTCGCACTCATCATCTTCACTGTTACAGTGATTGCCATGATCGCTGCCATGCAGGCATCAATCGGAGACAACATGCTCAAGGAGCAAAGTGGTGGATATGATATCATAGGTATGACCAATCCAAGAACACCATTTCAAAATTTAACGCAGGATAATTTACCTCCTGAGCTTTCAGTAATCGATATCAGGGAATTGGAAACCATTTCTTCGGCTGTTGTTAATGTGATAGACTATGATCGACAACAAGTGCAGGGAACCGAATACGGGCCTCCAACCTCAAACGAAGATATTACCAGGTACGATTTATTGGGAGTATCCCATGAGTTCATGGCAAATAACGGGTTTAGTTTGGATTCACGTGATGCGAATTTCACCTCTGATAGAGATGCCTGGCTGGCCCTTGACGAAAATAGTTCGTATTGCATCGTTGATGGAAACAGATTGGAGGGTGGAGGGATACAAATAGGCCCACCAGTGGAACAAGGCGGTGTCTATGTGGGGGGAACCATAACCATCACTGAATTGGGTCAAAACAAAACCCAGACATTGAAGGTGATTGGGATAATGGACCAGTCCATGTTCTTCAGTGGAATCATCGTTAAAAAGGAGATCGTCAAAAACGATTACGGCGGTGTAGACAAGATGATCGTAATCAAGCTTGGACCCGATGAGAATGCGGATTTTGTGGCCAAGGAGTTCGAGAAAGCATATCTTGCCCACGGCCTTCAGACTTACGATATGAAGGGCATTATCAATATCATCCTTAGCCTCATGAACAATATGATGTATCTTATGGAAGGCTTTCTAGGTATCGGGCTTCTGATAGGTATAGCAGGAATCGGTATCATTTCGTACAGGAATGTAATCGAACGCCGTCAGCAAATCGGAGTGCTTCGTGCCATAGGTTTTAGAAAGGGTATGATCGCGAAAACGTTTTTAATCGAAACATCATTCATAACCATTCTTGCCATACTGATCGGCATAATCCTTGGAATTGGCATCGGCTGGAATATCTACCGCGACAGCGGATATTCCGATCAAGGGGTGAGTTTTGTGATTCCCTGGGGAAACATACTGGCCATTTCAATATTCGCATATATAGCCACCCTTATTTTCACGTTCTATCCCTCAATCAACGCAGCGAAGGTACCGCCAGCGGAGGCTTTGAGATATATCGAATAATAAACGCTTCGAGGGTAACAAACAGTTTTACGCAGGATATAGAAAATTGATCAGCAATAAAAATTCGCAAAGGTATAGTATTGTTATACCATGATATATATATTTCAATAAATCATATCCCTAACAAGGTATAAAATAGCACTCAAATGGAGGTAACACCATCAAGCTGTACGAACTTCCCCCAATGAACTGGAAAGACACCCAGTTGATTTATCACGCCCTGGCAAGAAAGAACGAGGAATGCCTAGTCCTCACAGGTACCAGGGAGCCCTATGCATGCATCGGTTTTGCCCAGGACATGAAAAAGGAACTTGACCTGGATTACTGTAAGGAGAACGGGATAGGTTATTTCAGGAGGGAGACCGGGGGAGGAACCGTTTATCTCGACGAAAATCAGCTCTTCTATCAAGTGATCATCAAAAGGAACAACCCTCTAACCCCCAAGTTCACCGAACCCTTCTTTCACAGGTTCTTGAAACCCGTAGTCAGAACACTCAAAAGGTTCCGTATGAAGGGCAGGTTCGTGCCTATAAACGATATAATAGTTGATGATAGGAAAATCTCAGGAAACGGAGGCGGGGAGATCGGAGACTGCAAGGTGCTCATCGGGAATCTTTTATTGGACTTTGATCACAAAGGAATGACCTCCATTTTAAATGTCCCGAACAAGAAGTTCAGGGAGAGGATTTATCGCAGCATGCAAAATAATCTAACCACAATAAAGGCCCAGTTGGGATATATCCCCCAGGTCCAAGAAATCCGGGAAACCCTTGTCCTCGAATACGAAAAGCTCGTGGGTCCTCTGGAACACGCAGAACTGGAAAAAGAAGTGAAAGCATTGATGGAGGAACTTGACAGGAAATTCTCAACCGAAGAATGGCTCTTTCAAAGGGTTCCGAGAAAGGAGGGAAGGGAGGTCAAGATTCGGGAAGGAGTCATGATTCTTAATAGAAACTTTAGCTCCAATGACTGGGAGGTCGAGATGAACTTAGAGCTAAAGGACGGAAAGATTAAGGATCTGGAGGTTGTGAGGGCCTTGAATTTCAACGTTCAAAAAAATGCCATGAACGCTGCCCTAATAGGCATGGATTTCGAGGAAAAAGAAGTTCTAGATGCCATCGATGAGTTGTGTAAAACATAGAACCAATACAACAGGCCAATGGATCGAATACGGGATAAAGGGATTGGATGAAAAAAGCTGTAAATAGCACCATATTTTCTTCATTCGATTTCCCACAACAAAGAATCATGGTTGCAATAACAAAAGAATTCGTCATGGGTGAAGGACCTGCTCTTTTTCAACGATCAACCGATATAATCTTTCTCTTACACCAGGTTCGTTGTATGAAAATATATTCAGTTCGTCTTTGACAGAGCGATTCTTCAATCGATATTTCCTCCCATTGAAGACATGACCCAGTGTCCATATGATGTTGTTTTCCACCGTCGATAACAGCAAAGAGGTGAAAAGGTCTGGAAGATCCCCGAGCGGAGGTCGGTCGATGTTTTTATATTCCATAGTGAAGATCATCTTGGTACCATGACGATATTTTGAATCGATTGTTAATTTACCGCCCGAACGTTTGCAGGCGGCATCCAAAAGCGAAAGCCCTAATCCGACATGACGATTGGTTTTTGGGCGGGTGGTAAAAAAGGTGTTTTTGACTTTTGAAATATATTCAGGTTTGATCCCGTACCCATCATCCTCGATAGTGACTTTTATTAAATTATCAAGTATGTCCTCTTCTACAATCACCATTATGTTTTTTGCACCTGCGACAATCGAATTTTGCACCAGATCAAAAATATGCTGGGATAGAGTTCTCATTTTCCCACCCCTTTAAATATTAATCTCTTTTATCATCGGTTTTGTTTTCGTCCTTCGGAATTATAACCATCTCCACCTTTAAACCGGCAGGACTGGAGAGTATGATCAATTTATCACTATATCTTTTTATATTATCAAGTCCCATTCCGGCTCCAAACCCTCGTTCCCGCACCTCATCCGGGGCAGTGGTATATCCTGGTTCCATGGCCAGGTCAATATCTTCTATGCCAGGACCGTGGTCAACCACAACAATAAACAATAGTTTATCCTTTAAATATGCCTTTATATATCCAATACCGCCTGCATGGAGCAAAACGTTGACCTCAGCCTCATATAATGAGATAGTCGCCCTGCGGGTGGATTCAACTGGGAATCCTCGCTCTTGTAGGAATTTTTTGAACAGTATAGATCCAACCCCGGCTTGATCAAGATCTGTGGTTTCCAGGTTATATGAGAAGAGGTTGTTGTCCATAATGAGGTCTGAACTGAGGGGATATTCGATAGGCATCAATATCTCATCGCGTCTTTTGTTATGAAAATATATATTTCCCAATTGCCCATAGAGATGTAACATAAGGTCCCCTGGAGTAACCACTCCGATCACCTTTCTATTTAGGTCGACAACGGGATATCTGCCGTAACTGTAGGTCATTAAAAATTCCATCACGGAAGCGACGTCCATGTTGTTCATTAGGTAGGTCACATCCGTTACCATGTGTTTTTCAATGCTTTCGTTTATATAGTTGTTTTCAAGGGCGAGAATGATGTTCTCAATGGTCACGATACCTATTAAAACACCTTCTTCATCCACGATAGGTATCCCAGAAATTCTGTGATCATGCATCATTGCCTTAGCATCGGTCATGGTCTTATCTTTAGTGAGTGTTATAGGTGGCGTAGACATGAAATCTGTAACGCGGCCTTGCACGAGTATCGAATCGAGATGAAGGTATTTGACGGATCTCCTCCGATCTGGAAACATGGCTTCACTCTCGGGATTTCTCCCTCTCAACACCCAGAATACCTGCAGAATATAGAAGTCCGCATGCAGTATATGATGTCAGAGTAGTGCTAAGAATAGGGATATTGATATTTTTTGCTTCTTCGATGATTTTTTCAGTGAGAATTTTTCCACGTGTAAAAATGACCATGGAAATATCCATAAGGGTTACAGTTCGTATTACCTGTAGATTAACCAGTCCAGTTATCAAGATCATTCCCTTTGAAACATGCGTCGGCATTCCGTTCATATATGCCAGCACATCGCTCATCAGGTCTGATGCACCAGCATAGACAATATCCACATCGTATTCTTGGGGCTCATAGTGGATGGTGGCGCTCAATAGTTCTACGATTTCTTTTATCTTCATCATATCACCGTTGTCGAGTTTTTCAATTTCATTCGATATTTGTCGAAGTTACATACCTTTTGGTAGGAGTTTTTTTATAAAGTTGAGCCCTATCGCAACTTTAACCCTTAACGAGATAATAGATAATAAATATATCTTTTTTCGATTCTTACCCGCCAAAAGGTGTACTGGACGAATGAAGAAGTGGGGGCGATCTCACTTCCTGTTCGATACATCATCCAAAGGACTCAACTTCAAAGTTCATTGAATCAACAATAAAAATTATAACCCCTAAACCCTATCCAACCCCGAACATTTGTAATGGCAAAACATGGAGGTGAATTTCACGAAATTATCCGAAATTATCACCGAGTTGGGTTTGGAAAATATAAACAAGAAACCGTTAAACAATGATATGACGATCACGCATGGATATGTGGGCGATCTTTTGAGTCAGGTATTGGCAAGTGTAAAAAGCGATTCAATATGGATGACCATTCAAAGCCATTTGAATATAATCGGTGTCGCGGTAATGGCGGGTATTCCTGTGGTTGTAATCTGTGAAGGGCATGCTGTCCAAGATGAAGTGATTGATAAGGCTGATGAGGAAAGGATTGCCTTATTCAAAAGTCAGGACAATTCATTTCAACTATCTGGTAGACTATATGAACGTGGAATTAGATGAACCCCAAAACTTCTGATAGGTTGCTTCCTTTTTCAGGAGACTTACATGTCCACTCTGCGCTCTCGCCTTGTGCCGAAAATAGAATGACTCCGAAGGAGGTCTTGAAAAAGATCATCAGTTTGGGTATAGATGTATTTTCAATCACAGACCATAATTCGGGTTTCAATTGCAGTGCGTTTGAGGTAGCTTCTTTGGAGAGGGACATCTTGTTCATACCCGCAATCGAGCTGCAGAGCTTGGAAGAGGTACATCTTCTAGGTTATTTTCCCGACATCCAGGCATTGAATACATTTTGTTCGACCATAGTAAAATCTGGATTGAGGCCAGGGAAGAAAAACGATCCGTCAATATTTGGCAATCAGATCAAGATTCATAGGTCAGGTGATGTTATTGGAGAAGAGGAGGACATGCTCTCGATGCCATTGACATTATCAGTGAATGAACTGGTTGATAGAATACATGACTTCAAAGGAATTGCGGTGGCCGCCCACATTGATAGAGGATTCAGTTTGATATCTCAGCTGGGTTATCTGCCCCCCGAATTAAAGATCGATGCGGTGGAGGTCGGTGATATTAAAAAAATTGATAATATGCGGGTAGAATTCTTAAAGGACAGAGATCTGAACATAATCTCTTCATCCGATTCACATTACCTTGACATGATGAAACCCCCAAAGATGAAATTGTGGTTGAATAAACCGGACGTTCAAAGCTGTTTGAATTGCATAAAAGGTGAGGGGCCAGGAAAAATAACTATTTCTGAAAAGAGAAGGAGTAAACCCAAAAGAACCCATGATCATGGTGAAAATTGTGTTTGTCATGAAAGGGATTGGAAAGCAATATACCGCCAGAAATGAAAAGATATAAAGAGATATTTTTGGTGTTAACAGATGCTGAGGTTGTGAAGGATCGAACCTAACGATAGTGGAGGGTAAAAAAACGGTGTTATGGTAGGCATTGCCATCCATTAAAAAGAAGATTTAAATACTATCAATGAGTTGTGTGAAACCCGAAATAAAAAACGCAGGCCAACACTTAAAAATATGCCAAAATCATGATCGCCTTGAATGATGTTGGAGGGATTGCAGTGATAGAGATAGAAAACCTGAAATTCCCCTTGGACAGAAGATACTACAAGAAGAGCGGAAACCATATCTGGCTGAAAGAGGATGGTGGCAAAGTCAAGATCGGAATGGACTCATTTCTAACCGAGAACGCAGGTTACTTAAGCTATCTCACAATAGACAACAAAGAATTCAGGCAAGGCGAAGCCATCGGGAGCTTCGAATCAGCGAAGTTCGTGAGCAAGTTCTATTCCCCTTTAGATGGGGAGGTTCTCAATATAAACGAGGAAGTGGTGAATGACCCCATCAGAATCAACAAAGACCCTTACAATGCCTGGATTGTGGAAATCAAACCCACTGATATCGAAAAGGATCTTCAATCGGATGATATTCTCGATGGGGAAGAGAGCATTAGAAAATGGATTGAGGAGGAGCTAAAAAGGTTGGATGAATATGACAAAGAACAGTCCTGAGTACGTTCAAACCAGTACCGCTGCCGCTATGACCATGAAAATCCTGCCCGGGAGATTTTACAGGGGTGCAAGATTGAATGCCTTGAACCTGCTCTTGACCTATGAGGATGGTTGTAAGGCGAGATGCAGCTATTGCGGTTTGTCAAAGGCAAGGGTTGTGGAACCGGAGGATAGGACCTTTATCAGGGTAGACTGGCCTTCTTATCCCCTGGATGAGGTTATTAAAAGGACAAATGAAAACGGAAAGCATCTTCAGAGGGTATGTGTATCCATGATAACGCATCCGAGAGCATTGGAAGACATGTGCACCGTCATGACCAAGTTCAAGGATGAAACAGATCTGCTCATTTCCGGTTTGATCTCACCGACTATGATAAGGAACAAAGAGACCATCGAAAAAATCAAGGACTCAGGTGCAGACATGGTGGGCATCGCAATCGATGCCGTCACATCCGAGTTATTTGACGAACACAGGGGCAAAGGTGTCAACGGTCCGCACAAATGGGATCATTACTGGGATGTTGTGAAATGGTCCACAGAAATATTTGAGCCAGGCAATGTGGGAGTACATCTCATCGTGGGTCTTGGTGAGACCGAGAAGGAATTTATAAAGACGATTCAGAGGGCTGAGGATATGGGTGCAAAAACCCATCTGTTTTCCTTCTACCCGGAGCAAGGGAGCAAAATACAAGGGAATAAGCAACCCACTTATGGTTCATACAGAAGAATACAACTGGCAAGATACATCATCAATGAGGGCCTGGGCTCCAACAGAAACATGAGACTTAACAAAAAAGGCCAGATAATAGATTTTGGTATGGATGTTAAAGAAATTATAGAGATGGGGGAGGCATTCATGACTTCTGGTTGCCCAGGTAGAGACAAAAAGGTGGCATGCAACCGCCCTTACGGCAACGAGAGGCCCTCCCGTCCCATAAGGAACTTTCCATTTTTGCCCGAGGAGAACGATATCGAGATGATAAAGGAGCAGCTCTTGGATTACTCATCATGATTTGGGGAGATGATTTTCACCTTTTCGTGTTCTTCCTTCACTTTCGTCGTAACTGAGGGGGATTCTACCCCTGCGTTGTCATAAAAAGGACGGTGAAATCATAGAAAAATGGAGATTGGTGGACACAGGTGTTCGCTCTGCGGCAGAGAACATGGCTCTAGACGAGTGCATACTCAAGGCGAAAAGTGAGGGCAATATACCGAACACACTTCGCTTTCTTCAATTTTCTCCAAACAGCGTTCTTGTGGGATACCATCAAAGCGTTGAGCAGGAAATAAGGGTGCGGTTTTGCAAAGAAAGAGGAATAGACATCAACAGGCGTATCACTGGCGGTGGAGCCCTCTACTTCGACAAACCGCAGTTGGGGTGGGAGATTTTCGCCTCCAAGGAACATCCGAAGATCCCGAATAGGGTGGAGGAGCTCTATGAAAAGTTATGCGAGGGTGCGATCATTGGGTTGAAAAAGTTGGGAGTGAATGCGGCTTTCAGGCCTAAGAACGATATTGAGGTTGAGGGGCGGAAGATCTCTGGGACTGGAGGTGCGTTAGAGGGCGGGACATTTCTTTTTCAAGGTACATTGCTCACGGACTTCGATGTTGACACCATGCTCAGGGCTCTCCGTATTCCAATAGAGAAGCTTAAGGACAAGGAGATCGAATCGGTCAAGGAAAGGGTAACTTGCCTATCATGGGAACTCGGGTATGTCCCGGAACTTGTTGAGATGAAAAATGCGCTGAAAGAAGGATTCGAAGAAGTATTTGAGGTAACATTTGAGGAGGGGAAACTTACCAAATTAGAGAATGAACTTCTTAAAAAAAGACTTCCTTACTTTAAATCGAAGGGTTGGGTTTTTGGTCTTCGCAGGCCCTTGAAGAACAGGCAGGAATTGAGGGCAGTGCACAAAGCTCCTGGGGGGCTCATCAGGGCATCTCTGGTTGCGGATGCAAAATCGAACCGCATACACAGTGTTCTGATCACAGGTGATTTTTTTGCCTACCCAAAGAGGACCATTCTAGATTTGGAGGCGAAAATGAAGGATACACCAGCGGATAATCTCCAAATTGAAAACCTAATCCTTGATTTTTTTGCCGAGAAAAAACCCCAGATACCAGGTGTCGAGCCAAAGGATTTCGTAAAGGTGCTGTTCAAAGCCCTTGAGAAAATGGATTACCACGAACTTGGAATACAATCGCATGAAGCGAATCGCATATTCACTGTAAACAGTTCCTTGAAGGACATGCCAAAATGTTCGGTTCTCCTTCTTCCTTACTGCGCCAAATTACCTGGGTGCGAATACCGGCATAAAAAGGAGTGCATAAAATGCGAGGATTGTAACGTTGGTGACTGCTATGAATTCGCAGAAAAGAACGGAATAGAGGTGGTGACCATACTGGATTTTGATGACCTATTGGAGACCCTTTTGAAATATAAGGATAATGGAGCGAAGGCATTTGTGGGCAGTTGCTGCGAGGCTTTCTATGTCAAGCATCTTGAGGATTTCGAGCGAATAGGCCTTCCAGGTGTGTTGGTGGATATTGACGATCAAACCTGCTATGAACTTGGAAAGGAAAAGAAAGCTTTGGTAGGTGAGTTCGAGAACAAGACCGAGCTTAGGACTGATCTGATCGAGAAGGTGATGAGGAAGGTGTGCTTTTAGTTTATTTTATGGGTTTTTTGGAAATGTAATCCCCAGGATAAGGGTATATTGATTCCCTCTAGGGTGCATTTTCGTTTTTATCAAGCCTTATTTACCTCCCTCAGTGACAACGAAATGTATATAAGCAGTATCCGACAATCGTCATCAAGATAAACAATATCGCTATAAATCCGAAATGTTTAATAGTCAAAAAAACATTCCCGTGCGCCGTGGGGATAATCTACTGCTGGTATGTATCCAAACAAGGCTCGGAGTTGACCATTAATGGCCGATACAGAAACGACAAATGAGAAAACAAACAAGAAAGTTGAAAATATCGAATTGGCCGAGCTCGACCCGAACTTCAAGTTCGAGATAGCAAAGGAGCCGGGTGGAGAGAACATTCTCTACTGTTTTCAATGCGGGACATGTGTATCGGTGTGTCCTGTTGCTGCAAAGAACCCTGAATATGATCCACGAAGAATAATCTGGATGTCACTATTGGGCCTAAGATCGGAGGTACTGTCCTCGGATGCGATTTGGCTCTGCTCCACGTGTTATAGCTGTTATGTGAGATGTCCGCAGAATGTACAGACCACGAAGGTCATAGCTGCGATCCAGAACATCGCGGCCAGAGAGGGCCACCTGCATTTTTCCTATCAAATGGGCGTCGAGGCAATGAATAAGACCGGAAGAACCACCGAATTGTCGGAATTCGAGAACCAGCAAAGGGAGAAATTGAAATGTCCTCCGATAAAGGAAAACCCGGAACGGATAAGGAAGATCATAAAAGAAACTGGGATATTGGAAGAGGGGAGTGAAGATAAGTAATGAAAGCTGCATATTTTCTTGGATGCAATGTTGCACTTAGGGTCTTTGAGTACGATGCAGCAGTAAGACGGGTGGCTGAAAAGTTGGGCATAGAGCTTCTCGACTCGGATGATTTCGTGTGCTGCGGTTATCCTGCAGGGCCAAAGGATCACACCACCTTTCTCGCTCTTGCGGCCCAGAACCTCGTTGCTGCGGAGGAGATGGGCGTGGATTATGTTATAAGCGTTTGCAACTCATGCACTGGCACATTGACCAAAGTGAATAAATTACTGAAAGAAGATGAAAAAGAGCGTAAACATATCAACAAGATCTTAAAAAATGCCATTGGTAAGGAATTTCAAGGGAAATTGGAAGTTAGGCATTTCCTTCGATTCATATATGAGGAGGTTGGCCTAGATAAAATAAAAGAGACCTTCACCACCAAGTTGAATCCATTACGAATTGCCCCCCATTACGGCTGCCATTATCTCAAACCTCCTGAGATCTTCGATGATTTCGAGGATCCCATAATTCCGCATACTGTCGACGACCTCGTGGATCTTACCGGCGCAATCTCAATAAAATACGAGAACATGAAACAGTGCTGCGGAGGTGCTATACTCGCTGTCAACGAGGAAACATCGGTAAAAATGGTCAGGGACAAACTGATACATGTACATGAGGCCAAGGCTGATGCTATGACCGTGCACTGTCCGTTTTGTATGGTCATGTACAGCGAGTATCAAAAGGATCCTAACATCAATATCGATTTCAAAATGCCAGTGGTATTCACACCACAAATTCTGGGGCTTGCTATGGGTTACGGCCCCAAGGAATTGGGGATGAGAAAGAAGATCGGAAAGTTGTTTTTAGAATCAAATGGGGGCAAATAGGACAAAAGGACTGGTTACATGGATGATGTGGATACAACAACCGAAACTCATGAACACGATCATGAAGAATCTTCGGGGGATGTGAATCAGAAAGGTGTTCTCGTTATAGGCGGGGGGATAAGCGGTATTCAAGCTTCATTGGATATGGCGGATTCGGGAAGGAAGGTGTATCTACTCGAAAAAACTCCGTCGTTGGGGGGGAGAATGTCTCAGCTTGACAAAACCTTTCCAACGAATGATTGCGCCATGTGTACCCTATCACCTAAACTCGTGGGTGTTGGTGGACATTCAAACATAGAACTCCTTACACATTCTGAACTGGTGGCTGTTGAGGGGGAGGCAGGCAATTTTAAGGTCACCTTGAAAAAGAGAGCCCGATCAATAGATGAATCCAAATGTACAGGATGCGGAGTTTGCATAGAGAATTGTCCAATAAACCTACAACCGCAGATACCTGAGAAGCCCAAGGAGGCTCCAAAGGTTCGAGACAGGGAATACCTCGATTCTCTAGTTGAAAGATATTCCCATCTTGATGGTCCCTTGATTCAAATTATGTTGGATGTGAATGATCATTATAGGTATCTTCCAAAGGATGTATTGGGATATCTAACATTTAAGCTCGATATCCCTCTGAGTTACATTTACAGATTGGCCACTTTCTATAAAGCATTCAGTCTCGAGTTGAGAGGGAAGTTCCACATAAAGGTCTGCCTGGGCACTGCCTGCCATGTCAGAGGCGCAAGGAGGGTCGTCGATAGAATTCGGGAAAGGGTATCCGAGGCGGAGGAAGGGCTGCTTTCGCTTGAAACCGTGAACTGTCTTGGTACCTGCGCCATCGGTCCAGTTATGATGATAAATGAGGAGTTTCACGGGAATTTGAACTTTGACGAGGTGGATAAGATCCTCTCTTCATTGGGGGATGCGTAAATGGAGAGGTTGACAAATACACAGTCCCTGGACGATTTGAGGGAGAAGTTAAATGCGGAACCGGAAAAACCGTTAGTTATTATCGCATCGGGAACCTGCGGGGAGGCACAGGGTAGTCAGGGTGTAATAGATGCTTTTTCGGATAGCCTTGCAAAGAGGGGAATGACTGATAAGTCCAAAGTGAGGGTATCAGGCTGCCTGGGTCTTTGCGAAATTGAGCCCATCGTCGTAATTCGACTTAAAGGATTTCCTGGCATACTTTACAAAAACGTGGTACCAGATGATGTTGAGGAGATTATGTCTGAAACCTTGGAATCAGGAAAGCCTGTAAAACGGCTTCTTTATGTTGATCCTGTATCAGGAAATAAGGTCACATATGAAAACGAATTACCGTTTTATGAAAAGCAATTGAGGAATTTGCTCATAGACAATATTGAGATAGATCAGAAGGAAATCCAGGATTATATCCGGATAGGTGGCTACAGCGCATTGGGAAAGTCGCTGTTTTCCATGAATCCCGACGAGATCGTCGATGTGGTAAAGCGATCTGGTCTAAGAGGTAGGGGAGGTGGAGGGTTTCCCACCGGACGAAAATGGGAATCCACTAAAAACGTCGCAGCAGAGAAAAGATACATCATATGCAATGCCGATGAAGGCGATCCTGGGGCCTATATGGATAGGAATTTGTTGGAAGGCAACCCCCACAGTGTTATAGAAGGTATGATCATCGGTGCCTATGCAGTGGGTGCCAATTATGGTTACATATATGTACGATCCGAATATCCCATAGCTGTCGATGTGTTTTCAACCGCTTTAAATCAGGCAAGAGAACTTGGTCTTTTGGGGAAGAATATACTGGGATCTGGTTTTGATTTTGACATCTTGGTTTACAAGGGTGGAGGAGCATTCGTATGCGGAGAATCATCCGCCCTGATCCAGTCCATCGAAGGGAAGGTAGGTGAGCCGAAGGCAAAGCACATACATGCCACTGAAAGCGGCCTATGGGGGTACCCAACAGTGATAAACAATGTTGAAACATGGGCAAATGTTCCATTGATCTTCAACAAAGGAGCTGAGTGGTTTGCCAATATCGGGACAGAAAAAAGCAAAGGCACCAAAATATTCTCTCTCGTTGGAAAAGTAAGAAATACTGGTCTGGTTGAGATACCCATGGGTATGGCCATCAGAGAAATTGTATTTGATATCGGTGGCGGTATTCCCAATGATAGGCGCTTTAAAGCTGTACAAACAGGGGGTCCTTCCGGTGGTTGCATTCCGGAACCCCTACTCGACATCCCCATTGATTTTGACGAATTGAAGCGGGTAGGGTCCATGATGGGTTCGGGCGGGATGATCGTGATGGACGAGGATACATGCATGGTGGATGTTGCCAGATATTTCACTGCTTTCAATCTCGACGAATCCTGTGGTAAATGCACTTCATGCAGAGAGGGCACCGCTCGAATGCTGGAAATATTGGATGACATCGTTGAGGGCAAGGGCGATGAGAACTCTCTTGCACTGCTTGAAGAACTGAGTGAATATATAATGAGCACATCGCTTTGCGGTCTTGGAAAAACTGCCCCCAACCCGGTCATAACGACTATGAAATATTTTGAAGACGAGTACAAGGCTCATGTGCTGGAAAAGGCGTGTCCAGCCAAGGTTTGTAAGGCCCTCATATCCTATGAGATAGATCCTGAAAAATGTAATGGATGCCATCTTTGTTTCAAAAAGTGTCCGGTTGAAGCCATATCAGGGGAAAAGAAGCAGCCACACATCATAGATTATGATATATGCACCACCTGCGGAATATGCATTGAGGTATGCAAGTTCAATGCCGTCGATGTTAAAACAGGAGGGGGCTGAAAATGGTTAAAATAGAAATCAATGGTACAATCTTCGAGACCGAAAAGGGAAAGACGGTTTTAGAGGTTGCAAATGATAATAAAATCAAAATACCCACCTTATGCCATCAAAAAGCCCTTCCCAACTACGGGGCCTGTCGTCTATGCATAGTTGAAATATTGAAGGACGGGTGGTCTTTACTGGTTACTGCTTGTACATTACCAGTGAAGGATGGAATGAGAGTACTGACCGATTCCGAGGATGTGCAAAAGAGCCGGAAGATGACCATTGAACTATTACTGGCCAGGAGCCCAGAAGAAGAGGTATTAATCGATCTAGCCAAAGAATACGGCGTGGGCGAACTGCGGTTCAAGAAAAAGGATGACAACTGCATTCTCTGCGGCCTCTGTGTAAGAATGTGTGAACGAATGGGAAGGGAGGCAATCAATTTTCAGGGTCGCGGGATAGATCGGGAGCTTGGTACACCATACCTGGAGTTATCCGATGTTTGTATGACCTGTGGAGCCTGTGCCTTCATATGCCCTACATCGAGATTCACACAGAAAAAGGTGGAGCGTATCAGTGGTAATAAACCCATTCCCATACTTTCGGAATTCGATAGAGAATTGACACAGAGAAAGCCAGTTTATATTCCATACCCCCAGGCAATACCGCTGATACCGGTAATTGATAAGGATAAATGTATATATTATCAAACTGGAAATTGTAAGACATGCAGCGAGTTCTGTGAGGCTAAAGCGATCGAATACGACCAAGAGGACGAGATTAAAGAGATCGACGTGGGTGCTATAATCGTTTCATCTGGTTTTACCCCGGTAGACCCAAAGATCAAGTCGGAATACGGTTACGGCAGGTACGATAATGTTCTAACTTCACTTGAATTCGAGCGCGTTCTCAGCGCTTCCGGCCCTTTCGCTGGTAAGGTTCTTCGTCCAAAAGACCGCACGACCCCTAAGAGAATCGCTTGGATACAATGTGTCGGCTCAAGGGATGAGCAGAAAGGCAAACCGTACTGTTCTGCCGTGTGTTGCAGATACGCTACAAAGGAGGCGATCATCGCCAAGGACCATGAACCTGACATCGATACCACAATTTTCTATATGGACCTACGAACCTTCGGCAAGGGTGGGGAGGAGTATTATAACAAGGCCAAGGACGAATACGGTGTGAATTATGTGAGATGCAGGATTCCCCACATAGAAGAAATCCCAGAAACCAAGAACCTGAAGATCATCTATAGAGATGAGAACTGGGAGTTAAAGGAGGAGATCTTTGACCTCGTGATTTTAGCCATGGCAATGGAGCCACACAAGGATTGGAAAGAACTTGCCGAAATGTTGGGTGTGGATTTGGACGAATATGGATTTTGCGATACAGGATATTTCACACCCCAAGAGACTTCCAGGTCTGGAATCTATGTTGGTGGGAGCGTCGAATCCCCGAAGGACATACCGGACTCAGTTGCTCAAGCTTCGGGAGCCGCATCGAAAGCCATGGATTTTGTTCCAATGTATGAAGGTCGAAAGGAGGAAGGGGCCCAGGAAATAGAGATAGGGGAGGAGCCCAGAATAGGGGTTTTCTCCTGTCACTGTGGTGTAAACATCGGCTCGGTTGTGGACGTGCCTGGGCTCGTGGAATTCTCCAAAACATTACCGAATGTGGTTCATGCCGATGAGGACCTCTATATCTGCTCACAGGCCTCCCAAGACAAGATAAAAGACGCCATCAAAGAGCATAATCTGAACAGGGTTGTTGTGGCCTCTTGCACTCCTCGCACCCACGAACCTTTATTCCAAAAAACCATTAAGGAGATGGGTTTGAACGAGTATCTCTTCGATTTGACAAGTACGAGGGAACATTGCTCCTGGGTGCACAAAAACGATCCTGAAAAGGCCACTGAAAAAGCCAAACACCTGGTGGCAATGGCGGTTGAGAAGGTGATGAGAAATAAGGTGGTTCACAAGTCCCCTGTGGATTGTACAAATTCAGCCCTGATCATCGGCGGAGGGATTGCAGGTATGACAGCGGCTTTGGACCTGGCAGACAAAGGTTTCAAGGCCTATATCGTCGAAAAAGAAAAGAAGCTTGGAGGTAATTTGAATAATGTCTATTACCTATTAACAGATGACGACCCGCAAATAGAATTGAAGGCATTTTTGGAGCGGATAGATAGCAATCCCAACATAGAGGTGTTCCCCAGCTCGTCTGTGCAGAATGTGGGGGGTTACATTGGAAACTTCACAGCTACAATATCTCATGGTGGTGAAAAGAAGGATTTGAATGTTGGCACGATCATCGTTGCCACAGGTGCAACTGAGCTCAAGCCGAAGGGCTTATATATGTACGGTGAGGACCCCAGAGTGATGACCCAATTAGAGTTCGAGAAAAAACTTCACGAGAAGGGCCACTCCGAGAACAACGTTGTAATGATTCAATGTACAGGATCGAGAGAGGAAGGAAGGGAATATTGTAGCAGGATATGCTGCTCAATGGCAGTAAAGAACGCTCTTAAGATAAAGGAATTGAAACCGAATGCTAATGTATATGTACTATACAGGGATGTACGAACCTACGGTCTTAAAGAGAAGTTTTACAGAGAGGCAAGATCGAAAGGGGTGGTGTTCATCAGGTATGAGAAGGAACGAAAGCCTGTGGTGGAAAAAGAGAATGAGAACCTAAAGGTTACGGTTTACAATCCCAATATCAAGAAACATATCGTTATTCGACCTGATTATGTGGTTTTAAGCTCTTCATATCTTCCCTCTCCAGAGAACGAGCAACTTGCCAAGGTGCTCAAGGTGCCCCTGACAAAGGACAATTTCTTCATGGAATCTCACTTGAAGATCAAACCGGTGGAATTTGCCGTAGCCGGTGTATTCTTGTGCGGTGGGTGCCACTCTCCAAAGTTCATGGATGAGGCCATATCCCAGGCAAGCGGAACAGCAGCGAGAGCCTTGACCATACTCTCCAAAGAGCAGTTATTGACAGAAGGTGTGGCCGCAGTTGTGGATGAAGAGAGATGTACAGGTTGTGGATTGTGTCAAGTAAATTGTCCATATGAGGCGATAAAGGTCAATGAGGAAACCGGTGTTGCAGAGGTGAACGAAGTTCTGTGCATGGGCTGTGGTGCATGCTCGAGCATATGCCCATCCAACGTACCATATTTACGACAATTCGAACCGAGTCAGCTGATGGCCATGGTCGATAAAGCCTTGGAGGCTGCATGATGGAAGGTAAAAACAAAGCGATCGTGATTGGAGGCGGCGTTGCAGGAATGCAGGCCTCATTAGACCTTGCTAATAACGGAGTCCATACATATCTTATTGAAAGAGAATCCGAGCTTGGGGGAAGGGCCTACAAGCTCAGCAGGACGTATATGACTCACGAATGCAAGGCTGACGGCTGCTGCATGGATTACTGCAGAGAGTGTATCTTCACGCCCAAGTTCGGGGAACTGTTCTTAAACGAGAATCTTGAGATTATGCTTGAAACCCAGGTGGAGAATATCTCCGGCAAACCTGGTAATTTTCATGTTGATTTAAGCTCGAATGGAGGAAAAATGAGTCTCGACGTGGATGCGATAATAGTGACAACTGGCTCCACCACCTTCAATGCAGATAAAATTCTGGAATACGGTCACGACAAATATGAGGATGTCATGACATTCCTTGAACTGGAAAAGATGATCGTTTTGCTGCGAACCCAGGGCAACATATTGAAGCGACCTTCAGATGGTAATATTCCGAAGGTTGTGAATTTCATATTATGTGTCGGGAGCAGGGATTCCAACAAGGGCAATCAGCACTGCTCCATGGTGTGCTGCACATATGCGATAGGACAGGCAAAGGAGCTGAAAACGAAATATCCTGATATTGAGGTTTACGTTCACTATATGGATCTTCGGGCTGCCTATCGGGGTTTCGAGGAGTTCTACAAGGATGCCCAGGAGAAAGGTGTTAGATTTCTAAGAGGCAGGGTAGCTGAAGTTCAAAAAACAAACGGTGAATTACTTTTAAAATTGGAAAATCTCGACTCGGATGAACTGATGGAGATCCAAAGTGATCTCGTTGTATTGGTTGTGGGACAAAAGCCGCATAAAGGCTGTAAGGACATCGCTAAAATGCTGGGATTGGAGCTGCAGTCCAATGGTTTTATCGCTGACAACGGTTCTAAAGGTATCGCGGTGGCAGGCTGTGCCTTAGGTCCAAAAGGGATTAGATATTCTGTGGAGGATGCCAAAAGAGCGGCAATAGAGGTCATGGACTTTCTCGACGGGTGTGATGCTCAATGAGGGGTGTTAAATCAAAGGAACCGAAACTGGGCGTCGTCCTCTGCACCTGCGATAACACAATTGGAAAAAACATCGATATGAATGAATTGGAGAAGAGACTCAAAGACCGCCCGGATTGGATATTTGTCAAGAGACACGATAAACTCTGCACAAAAGAGGGACAGCAGTTCCTGAAGGATGAGATCTCCTCAGCCGGTGTGGAAAGAGTGGTTATTGTGGGATGCACTCCAAGGACGTACGGTGACATCCTTAAAAAAGGTGCCATAGAGGCTGGAATCAACGAGTACCTCATTGAAAATGTTAATATCCGTGAGCAATGTGATTGGATACATCGGGAAGAAGGGGCCGCTACCGATAAGGCCGAAGCCCTGGTCCTAGGTGGTGTTGCAAGGGTTATTTCTGCATTCTCCGTGGAGGATAAAAGCGTTCTCTTGCCCAACGGTAACGATGTTTTGATCATCGGCGGTGGTTTGGCAGGTATAACTTCGGCCTTGGATCTGGTCAAGAAGGGCCTTAATGTTCATTTGGTGGAAAGGGAAAGCAAATTGGGTGGAAGGGCCTATGAGCTGGACCCTGAGGCGTTAAAAGAGGAGGACCTCTCCCTGCCCAATATGGATGAACTGACTGGGAGCATAAATGCGGATATCATGCTGGAATCGGAGGTAGAAGAAATTACTGGTACCTTAGGAGATTATCATGTCAGTATCAACACTAAGGAGGGGCTTAAAGAGCTGGTCGTCGGGGTAATAATCATCGCCACCGGCTCTGACCTTTTCGATGCGAGCAAAATCCCGGAATACAGATATGAATACGATGATGTCATCGATTTCTATCAATTGGAGAAGATGCTAGCAAAGAAAGCGATAAAGGTTCCGTCCACCGGTAAGGTTCCCAAGCGCGTTAACTTCATCCAATGTGTGGGCTCAAGGGACGACAACAAGGGCAACCACCATTGCTCTCTTGTTTGCTGTACCTATGCGATCAGACAGGCGAAAAGGATCAAATCCCTCAGTCCAGAAACACAAGTGTATATCCATTACATGGACCTGCGCGGCCCGGATAATGGGTTCGAGGAGGACTATCTGGATGCCCAGAAAAAGGGCGTTTACTTCATTAGAGGCAGGGTAGCTGAGGTTCTGAGGGACGAAGGGAGCTTGATTTTGAGGACAGAGCATATTGAACTCGGCGAAATAATGGCGTTTAAATCCGATTTGGTTGTCCTGGCTGTTGGACAAGAGGCGGCAAAAGGTACAATAAAACTCGCCAAGATGGTTCACCTCCCATTGGATGTGGATGGCTTCATGGGATACTATAATGACAGGTATGATATCATCGATAGAAGAGGAGTTTCCCTTGCCGGTTGCGTCCAGGGGCCAAGAAGCATTAAGAAGTCAATCTCGGATGCTAAAAAATCCGCCTTCGAGGTGGCCCACATCCTTAAGAATGGCTTTAAAGTGCGGAGCGTGCATTCAGTAATAGATGAATCACGATGTATGGGTTGCAGTCTATGTGAGGGACTATGTCCCTATGAAGCTATTTCAATGAAAATCGTTAAAAACCACATCACCGAGGAGGTCAAATTGGTGAGCAATGTGGATTTAGCAACATGCCAGGGCTGCGGCGCTTGTGCCATGGCCTGTCCTGGTGGTGTTCCTGAGTTGGTTGGTTTTTCCAATAAGGAGATTCTGGCCCAAATAGATGAGGTGTGTTAAGAGGTGAGAAATATGGAAGGTGAAAGTCAGGCTGAACAAACGAAAACAACCGGGCAAGAAGGGGATTTCGAGCCGAAGATAATAGGCTTTCTGTGCAACTGGTGTTCTTACACAGGTGCCGATCTTGCTGGAGTTTCCAGGCTGCAGTATCCCCCGAACTTCATACCCATTAGAGTCATGTGCACCGGTGCGGTTGATCCTGTCTACGTGATAAAAGCCCTGCTGGAAGGTGCGGATTCGGTTTTGGTAGCTGGCTGTCATCCTGGGGATTGTCATTATCTTTCAGGTAATTACAAGGCGAGAAGAAGAGTCTCTATCATGAAAAAATTGCTCGAAGATTTAGGGTTCGAGGAGAGGCGGGTGCGCTTGGAATGGATCAGTGCCAGTGAAGGTCAGAAGTTTGCAGACACCGTGAATGAGATGGTCAAGGAGACCAAAGCAATGGGACCTAATCCGTTCAAGAAGGAGTGGGATATATAGGAGGCGAAAATATGTCCAAGATTGCCAAACTGAACGTGGAAAAAGATGTGTTGCTTACCCTGAATGATTTCTTCAAGAGTATTCTGGCAAAGAATGCAGCAGACGCGTTGGTGGTACCTCAGGATTTACCTTCTGGGGTGAGTACAGTCCAAACTCTCGTAAAGGACCCGGAGAGTGTTATTAGTGCCAACCCATTTGCCTTTATTTTACCCTCCAATTCTGCGGATATACTTGTAAAAACTACGGACAATGCATCCGAGGATAGGATCGTTGCGGTGTTCAGACCGTGTGAACTGCGTGCTGTGTTCGAGCTTGCAAAACTCCACCAGATAAATTTGGATAATGTCACCTTGGTATCAATGGATTGTCTCGGTACCTTGCCTGTTCCTGAATATACTGAGCTTGCCAAAAAATCCGGAAAGGGTTTAACGTCGAAACTTCTTGAAGAGGCGGGAGGCCAAGGTAAGACAGCGCTTTCGGGTGTGAACTTACGTTCCGCCTGCATGATCTGCGAATTTCCAGTGATCGATACCGCAGACATCTCGATTTGCACCATCGGCCTGGATTTAGGTAAAGAAATCCTGCTTAGGGCCAACACACCCAAGGGCGAGGAACTTCTGGGTGCTCTGAGCCTTGAATTGGCTGAAAGGGAAGAACATAAAGGCCGCGAGGGAGCCCTCGAGGAACTCGCGAAGGCCAGAAAGGAGAATAGGGAAAAACTGGTCAAAGAGATCAAGGATGAAGTAAAGGACATAACCAGTTACATGAAAGTTTTAGCTGGCTGTATAAAATGTCACAACTGTATGAATGTTTGTCCGATCTGCTACTGTAAGGAATGCTTTTTCGAATCCGAGATGCTCTCACCCTCACCGAAACAGTACATGGACAAGAGCAAAAAGAGGGGCGTTGTCAGGATGCCTTTAGATACTGTCTTGTATCACATTGGGAGAATGAACCACATGATCACATCCTGTGTGAGCTGTGGCCAGTGTGAGAGCGCCTGTCCCAGTAAATTGCCTCTTTTGGCCATCTACCATGCCCTTGGAGCGGACGTCCAAGAATTGTTCGACTATGTGGCAGGTAGAAGTCTGGATGAGGAGCTGCCGCTTGCGACTTTCAAGGAGGAGGAACTGGAGGCTGTGTGAAGGACAGGTCTGTGTAATCCTCACCCCCCAGTAAAAATTCCTTTCCTGCCCTTATCTATCATTTCTTTAAACTACGATTATACCTCTACCCTCGAACTACAGGGTTCATTTCATTTTCCGGGCTAAAAAGCGAAAATAAGATAAAGCTGTGCGCCTGTATTGATTCAAAGGGAGATGAAATTGTGGCCTGGGAAAAATCACCGGAAGGATTGACCAACTTTTTAAAACAGAGTTTAAAGGATGTGGAATGTCAGAAGAGAACGATGTTCGGATTTCCGGCCTATTTTATCAACAAAAATATGTTCACTGGTACCTTCGAAGAAAAGTTATTTATCAGATTATCCGAAGAGGAAAGAGAGGGTATAAAAAACGATCATGAAGAAGTTGAACAATTTGAGCCAATGCCAGGTAGAGCAATGAAGGAATATGTTGTTCTTCCAAAATCGCTTTACGGTAAGAAAAAAACATTTTCAATATGGTTGAATAAATCGATTGCCTATGTATCCTCATTGCCGCCAAAAGAAAAGAAGAAGAAAAAGGGGGAATGAGAGATGTGCTTTGACATTTCCTATGCACAAAAAAGTGACCGAATCGAAGAACGATTTGACGCCAAATTCGAGGAACCAGAGTTATATCAACTAGCGTACCATGTATCCGCGTTTTCTATTCCAGATGTTCCTGTGATTACAAATGAAAAGATCAACACAATCCAATTTTTAAAATGGGGATTAATACCCTTCTGGGTCAAGGACGATGAAACCGCCAAGAAAATCAGGATGAAGACCTTCAACGCGAGGGTGGAAACTTTATTCGAAAAGCCCTCGTTCAGACAATCAATAAAAAATAAGAGATGTCTTGTAATCGCAGATGGCTTTTTTGAGTGGAGAGAAGTGAAAGGTAAGAACTATCCCTATTACATAAGGATGGCCGATGAGAGTGCCTTTGCATTGGCTGGAATTTGGGATATATGGCACAACAAAAAAACAGATGAAAAATACAATACCTTTTCCGTGATTACAACAAAGGCAAATCCTCTGCTTTCGAAGATCCACAATAAGAAAAAAAGGATGCCCGCGATATTGAGACGAGATGATGAAATGAGTTGGCTCTCAAAAGACCTTGGCAGGGAGAAAATCAGTTCAATGCTTAAACCCATTGACGATTCATTATTGGAGGCTTACACCGTATCGAAATTGATCTCATATAGGAAAGGAAATACGAATGTTCCTGAGGTAATGGAGAAATTCGAATACGATGAACTGAAATTTCAGCAGGCAAGTCTGTTTTGAATTGATCATATTAGCCATCTCAAAAAAGGAAGAATTTCTACCGGAAAATAAAGATCACCAAATTTCTGATAGGGGTGTGTGTTTCAAACAAAGAACAGATCTATGATCCCTATGGTCCCCAATCCGATTAGAAAGGTTATGAAACTTATACCTCCAGCCATGAAAACCACTGACCGAACCCTCGACCATCCAAGGAGGATCGAAATTCCTGGTGCGATATAGACGCCTAGAATTATGATGAACAAGAAATTGCTAGCTACACCGTATTTCTTCAATCTCGGGTATTTTTCTATCTTTTTTTGAATTTTTTCTAAAAACCTCTTCGCTCTTTGGGAAGAGTCACTCATGAACCCAAAAAGCCCGAGAACAAGCATACAAAGACCGGTGCAAGGTAGCATGGTTAACAGAAAGGAGAGTATAGGATTGATGCCGAGGCCTATACCGACACTTATTGCCAAATATTCGATTAAAGGCACAGCTGCCAGTACTGCAAGACCTTCTGGTCTTTGGGTGGGTGGCAAAGCAATGATCACAATTCCAGGTATTATGAAAAAGAGGAATACAAATCCTGCAGTCCAGCCAGCAAGTTCGAGACCTCTTCGTCTAAACTCTATTGACACATTCTCGTTTGCTATCTCAGATTCTTTAGATTGCATCCATGCTCACGGATATTGGTATGAATTATTGATTAATATGCTTTCTCTACCTTGACCTATTTTTTTAGGTCTTCGAAGATTCCAATGATGTTGCCGTCATGATCTATGAGGTGAGCATACCAGCCCACTTTGGGAATCTCCTTCTTGGGGACATCTACCCCACCGCCCAGTTCTTTTGCCTTCGCAAGGTAGGGTTCGATCTCGTCCACCTCTATGTACACATACGGCGATTTTCCAGGGACGACCTTATCCACCT
This sequence comes from Thermoplasmata archaeon, assembly GCA_036475875.1. GTDB lineage: Archaea > Thermoplasmatota > Thermoplasmata. Next base: position 18,786 of record JAZGAR010000073.1, on the reverse strand, counting down.
TCATGATGCCTCCGTTCGGCCCTTCAGGTGTAGAAAAGAGCAGATATTCATCACCCCAGGGCTTGAACTCCCAGCCAAATAGACCTGATAAGAAAGCTTTCGTTTTCCCTAGATCTGTTGACGACCATTCGAAATGACATAAGGAATGCTTTTCCATACTCGTTCCCCCTATATTTAATATTGAGAATAGTAAAGAGTTGTTGGTTAATAAAATTTTTGAAAGGATATATCATATATAAATTACCCTGCGAGTTTTCAACTGCCCATACTGCACACTATCCATGAATAATATCGAACTCAAAGGAACCTGGCTTTATAAGATTCCTTTAGTCCTTTTTATGCTTGGCTATTTCGCCTTTCAGCCATTCTTCTACTGCGGCCTTATGGATCAAGGAGTCCAACTCGCTCGGGTCGGAAAGTTTCACCTTGAAAATCCAGCCTTCCTCATACGGGGAGTCGTTTATCAATTTGGGTTCATCTTCAATGTCTTCGTTGACCTCCACGATCTCTCCGCTCACCGGCGCATACAATTTACCAGTCCACTTTCCACTGCTGATCGTGCCACAAGGTTTGTCCTTCTGGATTTCATCTCCTTCCTCAAGGGTCGCAACCCGTTTTATGATTCCTGCCATATTTTGCGCAAAATCATTTAAGCCAATGGTAGCTATGTCTCCCTCTCTTTTCACCCAAGTGTGCTCAGCATGGTAGTAAAGTTCATCAGGCATGTCATATTCGTCGATTTTCATTTCGCTCATCTCCTTTCTCCAATAGGGGTCTTTCCCTTGGGATTATGTCTTTTTAATTAGAGCCTATATTTGATTTCCCAATTTACAAGAGTGAACAGAATACAACAATATAAATATTGCGATATTCGAAAAAAATATATCGATTTATGGATATATATAAATATTAATTGATATAAATAATGAATAAAATGTGATGATTACGGCGAAATATGAAAACATAAACAAAATTAATAACCTTTAAGGCCAATGTGGTGAGTGATGTCAAAAGTTCAGAAAATAGGGACCGTTGTGGTAACAGTGGTTCTTATTGCTATCGCATTGAATTTCTTGGGCGGAGGTTTGGACATCGGTAATGAAGAAAAGGAGCCATATGCACGTCTGGCCCCCCTCTCGGCAACGGCAGGTTCCATATCATCTTTCGAACTTGAAACCAATTTGAGGTCTTTTACTATCACCGTTCCAGACAATATCCTCATTGTGAAAGAAGATGTTACCTCCTCGAATAACACCCTGATATTCGATTCACCATCAGATAAGTTATCCCTCCTTCTTCCCCCCACGGTGGACAGCAGCTTTTCGATACATATCAATAAAGGGTCATTCGAAGCCAGTTTCCAGGTCACGGTAAATGAGGATACCGGTTCATTGGTGTCCGGAGATGAGTACTTCGATCAAATGAGAACCCTGACCACAAGGTATGCAAAGCGCAGTACGGGCTATCCCCATATGGCCCAGGCGGCAAATTATCTAGAAAGCCAGCTCCAAGGTTTTGGACTGGAGACCGAGATTCAGAGATTCGAGCGTGAGAACAGAGAAGTGCTGAATGTAATAGGATATCATTGGGGGATAAAGAGACCGCAAGAATGGATCGTATTGGGCGGTCATTACGATATAAAAGAGAAGACCATAGAAGGTGCATATGATAATACCGCCGGGACGGTGGCTGTACTGGAAATAGCAAGGGCCATTTCCCAGATGAGAACCGATCGAACCATCGTCTTTTCCCTGTGGTCTGGGGAGGAGCAGGGCCTGTGGGGTTCCGAGTTCTTCGTTGCGAATATCCCTGAAAACGTCACCGTCAAGACATATTTGAATTATGACATGGTTGGATTGAACTGGCCGCAGGTTTATCAATTGAACGTTCTGGCAGGTCCTGATGATGAGGATGAGATTGAGAATCCCGAGCTTTTGAATATCAGCCTGAGAGTAATAAACGATATTCTTCAATATCCTTCAAGCGGCTTTGATGTGAAGGAGACGGGTGAGGGCAGTTCAGATCAGGTAAGTTTCTGGCCCATTGGGGTTTCCACCATTTATTACGCAGGTTTGATCGTATATCCGGGCTATCATAACAAGGTCGACGATCTGGCCACGATGGAGGCCATGGCAGGGGGCAGGGAACGACTCAAAGACGGTTTTGAGACGGTGGTGTGGGTCTCTTACTACACGACGATTTTGCTGGACAACGATGAGCTTGTTGAGCAAAAAGAGAGTTGAACCAAAGGAACGGGAAAATGATATTCCCATCATTGCTGATTATATATCTACTATCAAGGATAATGGGTCACTTTTTGTGCTTTACAATCTCCTCTTTTAGCCAACTGGCCATTTTTTCGCCCTGGAACAGATTCGTCAATTCATCGGGATTGCTTAGCTGCACTTTAAAAAGCCAGCCCCCCCCATATGGATCATCGTTTATCATTTTTGGTTCATCCAAGACATCTTCGTTTATCTCGGTGATTTCTCCGGTTATGGGTGAGTAAAATTTCCCGGTCCATTTCCCACTGCTTATCGTCCCGCAAGGCTTCCCTTGTTGGACTTCGTCACCTTCATCAAGTAAAACCACGCGCTTTATGGTTCCCGCCATCTTTTGTGCAAAGTCGTCAAAACCCACAACAATGGAATCACCTTCTTTTCTGGCCCACGCATGTTCCTTATGATAATACAGCTCATCTGGCATCTCGTATTCGTCGATTTTCATACAAACCACTTCCAAGGTTTTAAAGGCTTTATAAAGTTATGTTTATGTCATTTTCAATTAGGTTGTTTAGGTTTTTATTGAAGGGTGTGAATGGAATATATCGATATAAATATTTCGATATTCGAAAATAATATCGGGTTTTATATCGAAATAGGATAATATTTCGGCATGAATATAGAAAAAATAGTGATGTTTACGTCGAAATATTAATATTTCCCTTTTATTATAAGGTTGTTTTGACTAAAGCATAGTGGTCTGGTGCGGATAAAAATTCCGACCCCAGTATCATTAAAAGTCGAATATTCAGGATCGTTTCATGAAACCATCCTTGTGAGGTGTTCGGATGACAAAAAATGGTAAAAGTAGAGATGCAGAGAACGAGTATCCAGAAATGGATATGGATGCTATAGATCCGAATTTTAAATATGAAATTGCAAGTATCCCTGGGGGAGAGAATATACTGTATTGTTTTCAATGCGGGACATGCTCAGCAGTCTGCCCCGTGGGGGCAAAAGACGATAGATACGATCCCAGGAAAATAATAAGGATGGCATTACTCGGTATGCGCCAAGAGGTTCTATCAAGTGATTTTCTATGGCTATGTTCAGCATGTTACAGTTGCCATGAAAGGTGCCCCCAGGATGTAAGAATAACCAGTCTTATAGAGGCTATACAAACCATTGCAATAAAGGAGGGGTACATTCACCCATCAGCGAAGGCGGGTTTGGATCTTCTTGATGAACATGGGAGAATGGTGGAAATAGATGAATTCGACAATAAAATGCGGTCTAAATTCAACTTGCCTGAGATAGAGGAAAAGGTGAAGGAAACTAGGAACATCCTCGATAAGACAAAGATAAAAAAGCTTGTTGGGGGGAGATAAATGCAGTACGCGTTGTTTTTGGGATGTACAGTCCCCACAAGGGGTATCAATTATGATGTAGCAACGAGAAGTGTGGCAAAGTTATTAGGGATAGAATTTTGGGACTCGAACGATTTTGTTTGTTGCGGTTATCCTATTCATTCAGTGGACCATGAAACATTCCTTTCCCTGGGGGCAAGAAACATATGTGTTGCAGAGGAGAAAGGATTGGACATAATTACCGTGTGCAATGCTTGCACGGCCACTTTGACTAAGGTCAATAAGACCCTAAAAGAGAACGATAAGGAACGGAAAAATATCAATAAAATTATAGGATCAACGGGACGCGAATTTAAAGGAACTGTAAATGTAAAACATTTCTCTAGGATATTGTACGAGGATGTTGGTATAGAAAAAATTAAAGAAAAAATCGTTGAGCCCTTAAGCAAACTGAAGATCGCACCACATTACGGTTGTCATTATTTGAAACCCTCAGAGATTTATACTGGATTTGATAACCCAATTAGACCCAAAACGCTAGATGAATTGATCACTGTCACGGGAGCAGAGGCGGTGAATTACGAGAACAAAAAACAATGCTGCGGTGGCGGAATTCTGGCCATCGAGGAGGCAACCTCCATGAAGATGGCAGCAGACAAACTCGAGCATATCCGCAAAGCCGGGGCGGATGCCATGGTTTTGCAATGCCCTTTTTGCAGCATCATGTACGATGAATACCAATCGACGATATTGAGGGCGAAAGGTGAGGAAGAAGAAACGCCCCAAATACCGGTCCTATATTACCCACAATTATTGGGTTTGGCAATGGGACTCGATCCAAAAAACGAGTTGGGTTTGAAGAAAAATACCGTCAAAACGAAGAAGTTGGTGGAGAAGATCGTTTCAAAATGAAAACTTACATATGAACCTAGAGGTGCCATGCTAATGAAAGAGAAAGGAGTGTTGGTTATAGGAGGAGGAATTGCAGGAATTCAAGCAGCACTGGATCTCGCAAATTATGGTGCCACAGTTTATATTGTGGAGCGCTCGCCTTCCCTTGGAGGAAAGATGGCACAATTGGACAAAACCTTTCCCACCAATGATTGTTCACTCTGTATACTATCGCCAAAGCTCGTGGAAGTTGCCAGACATCCAAACATCAAAGTTTTTACTTTATCTGAGGTTGCTAGTGTTTTCGGGGATATTGGAGATTTCCAAGTCATGGTAAAAAAACACCCCAGATATGTGAGTGAGGAAAAATGTGTTGGTTGTGGTCAATGCACAGAAAGATGTCCAGTAAAGGTTCCAAACGAATTTGATCTCGATTTATCCATGAGAAAGGCCATCCATATCCCTTTTCCTCAAGCTGTGCCCATGTGCTACACCATCGATTCAACCAAATGCCTCTACTTTGGGTTGAAGGGAAGACCGATATTGGATAAAGCAGGCAGATGCATGCTGTGCGTAAAGGTATGCGATGCAAAGGCCATTGACCATGAACAGAAGGAAGAGGAGATCGAACTCGATGTAGGTGCCATAATCGTTGCAACAGGGTACGAACTGATCGATCCCACAATACGAACCGAATATGGTTATGGAAGATACGATAACGTCATAACATGTTTGCAACTCGAACGCCTCCTCAACGCTTCTGGACCTTCAGGTGGGCATGTTGTTAGACCTTCAGACCGAAACATACCAAAGAACCTCGTATTCATTCAATGTTATGGCTCCAGAGACCAACATCGAGGCTGTGGGTACTGCTCCAGGGTATGCTGTATGTACGCGATCAAGGATGCGATGATAGCCAAAGAACATGAGCCTGAAATTGAGAACATCACGATTTGCTATATTGATATTCGTGCCTACGGCAAGGATTTTGAGGAGTACTACGAAAGAGCGAAGAAAGAGGGTATTAAATTTCTTAGAGGGCGTCCGGCAAAGATCAAAGAGGATCCGAATAAAAGGGATCTCATAATCCGTATCGAAGATACTGAAACCGGGAAAGAGATAAAGATCAGGACAAATTTACTGGTTCTATCAAATGCTATCATTCCCTCAGGCGGGACGAAGGAACTGGCAGAAATTCTTGATATTCAAACGGACGAAAACGGCTTTTTCAAAGAGAGACAAAGTAATGTCGGTCCTATCGAATCCACTAGAAGCGGTGTCTATCTTTGCGGCTGCGCTCAAGGCCCTAAAGATATTTCTGACACTGTGGCTCAAGCTTCGGCTGCGGCTGCAAAAGCGGCAGTTTCTGTTCGGGATTATAGAAAGTATGACGAGGAAGAGGAGATGGAGGAGAAGGAAGTTTCTAAAGCGGCTAGAATCGGAGTTTTTATTTGCCACTGCGGCGTTAATATAGCGGGCGTTGTTGACGTGGATTGTGTGAGTGATTATGTGAAAGATCTGCCTGATGTCGTGTATTCTACCCATAATCTTTATACGTGTTCTGACGATACTCAGAAAAAAATCCAGGAGGCTGTAAAGGAACATGATCTTACGAGGGTAGTGGTGGCAGCCTGCACCCCAAGAACTCATGAAGCTATATTTAGGGAGACATGCGCAAAAGCAGGTCTGAACCCATTCTTGTTTGAGATGGCCAATATTAGGGACCAATGCTCATGGGTACATAAAAATGAGCCAGAAAAGGCCACAGAAAAAGCTAAGGATCTTTTGAGAAGGGCTATTGATAGATCTAGATTGCTACAACCTTTAAGACCGGAAAAGGTGCATGTGACAAAATCGGCTCTCATCATAGGTGGCGGAATCTCTGGTATTCAAAGCGCCATAGACATCTCAAAACAAGGATTTCAAACTTATTTGGTGGAAAAAACTCCATTCTTGGGAGGATGGGTTGCGCAACGCGGTCTACTCAGTCCGGAGGAGGTGCCAGCCTCAGAACTTCTCGAAGAAAATTACAGAATTTTGGAGCAAGGGCACATAGATATTCTCACCAACTCAGAGCTCTCAAAAATAGATGGCTTCATAGGTAACTTCAAGGCCACAATACTGCGGAGCCCAAGAGGGGTTGACTTTCAAAAATGTGACGCATGCGGAAAATGTGTAGATGTATGCCCAATTGAGGTGGGTGATGAGTTCAATGCCGGCTTAACCAAGAGAAAGGCAATATATAAAAATCCAAGCTCCTGGCCAAATACACATGCTGTCGACTTCAATATCTGCGATAAATGTGGTAGCTGCTTGGAGGCATGCGAGAAAAATGCAATAACGCTCGAAACAAAAGAAGAAATTATCGATCTGGATATTGGCACTATAATACTGGCGATAGGCTGCGATGTTTTTGACCCGAAAGGCCACTACGGTTATGGTGAGCTGCCAAATGTCCTTACCAATGTGGAACTTGAGCGACTTCTAGCGTTGAAGGAAGAAGGAACCGATATTTTGATCGCAGGCAAAAAGCCGCAAACCGTGGCTTTAGTCCACTGCGTTGGCTCCAGGGAATCAGAAGGCTTTACTGGCTGCTCACGCTATTGTTGTCAAGTGGCACTGAAACAGGCTATCCAACTGCGTGAAATGGGTGTGGAAGTGCTGTCGTTCTACAGGGACATCAGGGCTTTTAGTAAAGGAACAGAGGATATGTATCAAAAGGCAAGGTCAAAGGGTGTCATATTCTTTAGATATTCTCAAGGCGAGAAACCTGAGGTGAAGAGAGAAGGCGAAGTAACGTTGGTGAAAATTCATGATAAGCTGTTCGGGAGAACGCTAAAGTTAGAAGTTGATGCGGTGGTGCTCTCCGTCGGTATGTGTCCCAGAGAGAGAGAAGTATCGGCACTTCAAGGAATGCTCAAAATCCCTCTGAGTGCAAACGGTTTTTTCTTGGAAAAGCATCCGAAGCTTGCGCCTGTTGAGACCAATACCGACGGGATATTCTTAGCTGGTTGTGCACAATATCCAAAAAATATCGCAGATAGCATCGCCCAGGCTTCAGGTGCGGCCGTGAAGGCCTCAATTGTTATGGCTAGAGACACTGTACTTACTGAGCCTATCACATCTTCCATTGACAAGGAGAAATGCATTGGTTGTGAACTTTGTATGGAGCTTTGTCCATATCAGGCCATCGAGAAGGATGAGGAGGGGAAACTAGAGGTAATAAAAGTTCTTTGCAAGGGATGTGGAACCTGCGGGGCCAGTTGTCCTAAAAGAGCTATTACAATGCGGCATTTTACAGATGACCAGCTCTTTGCCCAGGTCACTTCAGTTCCCATCGAGGGCGAAATGACTCTTATGGAGCCGAACATCCTTGGGATTTTATGCAATTGGTGTTGCTACGCAGGAGCAGATCTAGCGGGTATAAATAGAAATCAATATCCTCCCAATCTTCGTATCGTTAGAGTGATGTGTTCTGGCAGGGTGGATCCAACAATAGTTTTTGAGGCTTTCAAAAGTGGAGCTGACGGAGTGTTCATAGGCGGATGTCATCTTGGAGATTGTCACTATCAAAAGGGCAACTATCAGGCCGAGAGGAAGATAAAGATCACAAAAAGATTGCTCGAGAAGGTTGGTATCGAGCCTGAAAGGTTGAGGATCGAATGGGTCTCAGCTTCAGAGGGCGGAAGGTTCGCGAAATTGATAGCGGAATTTACAGAACAGATCTCAAAATTGGGACCTTGCAATGCCAGAGAGGATAAAGATCTTATGGAAAAACTAAGTGCCGCACAAAACGAGGCAAGCGATGTTAGAATGAGATGGTTAGTTGGGAAAGAAAGAAAATTGGTTGAGGAAGGGAACGTCTATGGAAAAAGACTTAATCAGGAGAATTTCGACGAGATCATAAATGAGGCTCTGTCCTCTGAGTTCATCCGTAATAGGATTTTGAGCATGACAAAAGGACAGGCTTTATCGGTTAAGCAGATGGCGAGAAAGCTGGATGAAAGGCCTAAAGACATATTGAGACAAATAATAGCTTTGAGGCGTAGAGGATTGGTTGAGCTGACGGAGATAGAGGATACATCTCCTAAATATAGGGCAATAAGCCAGGAGGAGTCGTAGTGGGTGAAGAGGACAAAGTCGGGGCTGTGCTCGTAGTAGGGGGTGGGATAGCGAGCATGCAGGCCTCCCTTGATCTAGCCGAATCTGGATTTAAGGTCTACCTCTTGGAAAAGTCATCCAGTATTGGGGGTGTGATGTCCCAATTGGATAAAACGTTTCCCACGAATGATTGCGCCATGTGTACCATGGCACCGAAATTGGTAGATACTGGTAGGCATAGAAACATCACGCTTATCTCCAATGCTAGAGTAAAGAATATTGAAGGAGATCCCGGAAGGTTCGACGTTACTATAACGGTACAACCAAGATACATCGACGAAGAAAAATGTACTGGTTGCGGATTATGTGCGACGTTCTGTCCTTTAGAGGCGGTTAATGAATATGATAGAGGTCTTGGTATTCGAAATGTGGTATTCGTTAAATATCCCCAGGCCATTCCTTTGGTTTTCATAATTGATATCGAAAGATGTATTGGGTGCGGGCTTTGTGAAAAAATCTGCAAGGCCAAGGCAATCGATTATGACCAGCAAAGTAGGGAAATCAATATCGAGGTTGGCTCTGTTATATTGGCTCCAGGCTTTGAGGAGTTTCAGGCAGAATTAAAATCGGAATACGGCTATGGCATATATCCAAACGTAATTACGAGCTTGGAATTCGAACGCATATTGAGCGCCTCTGGTCCCTTTGGTGGGACCGTGATTCGGCCTTCGGATGGGGAGGTGCCAAAGAGAATAGCCTTCATCTCATGTGTTGGTTCTAGGGATCCTCATGGCGGAATGGGTTATTGTTCATCTGTTTGCTGCATGTTCTCAACAAAAGAGGCGTTTGTAGCAAAGGAGCATGCCCCTGGACTTGAAGCGCATGTTTTCTATATGGACATGCGTGCTTTTGGAAAGGAATTTGACGATTACTTTCATCGTGCTAGGGATGAATATGGCGTGAAATATACGCGGTGTAGGATAGCGGATGTAGAGGAAAAAATAGGCACGAATAACCTTTTGATCACCTATAGGGAGGAGAACGGAGAATTAAAACAAGAGGAATTTGACATGGTGGTTTTGGCTGCAGGACTGCGCTCACCTTCTGATGCTGAGGAATTGGCAGGGACTTTTGGATTTCAATTGAACGAAGACGGATTCTGCGCCACGAAGAGGTTTTTCCCATTGGATACAACGAGGAAAGGAATCTATGTTTGCGGAGCTTTCTCCGCCCCCAAAGATATACCTGATAGCGTTGCTCAAGCGAGCGGTGCAGCTGTAAGGGCTTCTGCAATCCTATCCTCCGAGAGGAACAGGTTGACTGCAGTTGAGGAATTTCCGGTAGAGAGGGATGTTATTTCTGAAGAGCCGAGGATCGGGGTTTTTGTTTGTCATTGCGGAATAAATATCGGAGGGGTGGTGAGTGTTCCAGAGGCTGCGGATTATGCGAAGACATTGCCTAACGTGGTTTATGCGGAACACAACCTCTACACATGCTCACAGGATACTCAAGAGCGCATCAAGGAAAAAATAAAAGAGCATAATTTAAACAGGGTTATTGTGGCCTCATGCACTCCAAGGACACATGAACCCCTTTTCAGAAGAACCGTTAGAGAAGCGGGGCTGAACCAATACCTATTTGAAATGGCAAACATCAGAGACCAGTGCTCTTGGATACATATGCATGAAAAGAAAAAGGCCACAAAAAAAGCTAAGGATCTCATCAGGATGGCCGTGGCAAAGACAAGTTTACTCCAGCCCTTGCATAAAGAACCTTTGAACGTGGATCATGCTGGTTTGGTGATAGGAGGAGGATTATCAGGTATGACCGCTGCCTTGGAATTGGCGAACCAGGGCTTTAAGGTTCATCTCATAGAAAGGGAGAAAAAACTTGGAGGCAATCTGAACAGGCTTCATTATCTTTTAGAAGGAGAAGACCCACGAAAAAGGTTGAACGATCTTATAGGTGAAGTTGAGGCGCACGAGAATATCAATCTGTATCTTGGCTCAGAAATAGAAAACATCGATGGTTATGTAGGAGGTTATAAAACCACCATAATGAAAGACGGAAAAGAGGAGCTCTTGGAGCATGGAATTATTATTGTAGCTACAGGCGGATATGAACATTCCCCCAAAGAATATCTTTATGGTGAGGATAAGAGGGTCCTAACACAGCTTGAATTGGAGAAAAAAATTGTTGAAGGAGAATTTTCTGGAAATACAGTGGTTATGATACAATGTGTTGGATCAAGAGATCATGAACACAGTCATTGCAGCAGACTGTGCTGTACCCACGCGGTTAAAAACGCCCTAAAAATCAAAAAAATCGATCCATCTGTAAAGGTATACGTTTTGTATAGGGACATCAGGACATACGGTTTTGCAGAGAATTGGTATAGGGAGGCCAGGAGAAAAGGTGTATTTTTTATCAGGTATGAAGATGAGGAAAAACCAGAGGTTGTTAAGGAAGGAAAATCGATTAAGGTATCTGTTGTAGATCCAATACTAAAAAAGAAATTGATATTCAGACCAGACATTTTGGTGTTGAGTGCAGGTATCTATCCATATCCAGAGAATGAAGAACTGGCGAAGATGTTGAAGGTGCCTTTGAACAAGGACGGATTTTTCTTGGAGGCACATATGAAACTGCGCCCCGTGGACTTCGCAACTGAGGGTGTGTTCTTATGCGGTTTGGCACACTCACCAAAATTCGTGGATGAGAGCATCTCCCAGGCCATGGGCGCAGCATCCAGAGCAACAACCATATTGTCCAAGGAGACAATTGAAGCGGAGGGGCTACCTTCAGTTGTGGACAGGGAGAAATGCAGCGGATGTGGCACCTGCGAAATCGTCTGTCCATATGGCGCGATTGTCAAGGATGAAGAAGGCAAGGCGAATGTGACTGAAGTTCTGTGTAAAGGATGCGGTTCCTGCAGAGCAAGCTGTCCTGAGAGGGCGATTACGGCGCCGCATTTCACTTTGAATCAGATCGTTGCCGAGATTAAGGCCATGGCTCAGAAGGAGGCTGTGTAATGGATGATGAAAAAGAACCTTCAGCCGATAATGGAGGTGGTATAGATATGGCCGGCTCTGAAATGGAAGGCAACCCAAAAGATCATGGCGATACTGATCGTAGTGGAGGGGATACAAATTTCGAACCCAATATCTTAGGACTACTTTGCAACTGGTGCAGTTACGCTGCTTCAGACCTGGCAGGAATAAGCAGGATTCAGTTGCCTCCCACGGTGAGGATTATCAGGGTCATGTGCACAGGCAGCATCGATCCCAGTATGGTCTTCGAGGCTTTCGAACAGGGTTTAGATGGTGTGCTTGTTATGGGGTGTCATCCAGGAGACTGTCATTATCTCACTGGAAATTATAATGCCGAGAAAAAGGTGAAGATGATAAAGATGCTTCTTGCCAAGACCGAAATCATGCCTGAAAGAATGCATTTGGAATGGGTCTCAGCCGCAGAGGGACCAAAATTCGCTGAGGTTGTGAAGGAGTTCACAAAGCGCATAACATCCCTTGGTCCGAATCCTCTATTCAAGGGGACGGAAGTGGACCATGAGAAAATGAAGGGACTACTCGGTGCTAAACATGCTTCTGAGAGATTCAAACTCCGGGCGGTTGTGGGTAGGGAAAGGAAACTTACGGAGGAAAGCAACGTTTACGGCGAAAAAATTCCCCAGCAAAAATTCGATGAATGGATGGATGAATTTGTGAGCGATGAGTACATTCGCAGTAGGATATTGGATGCTGTAAGATCGGAACCCAAAACAGTGGAGCAGCTCTCAGAGGATCTAGGAATCCCAACAAAAATCGTATTCCTTCATGTGGGAAGATTGTGGAAAAAGCAGATGATCCTACCTTTTGGCCATGTGGATGCATCACCGACCTATTCGATTGCGGAGGGGTTGTAGAATGGGGGATGTGGTTGGTGCCGTTCTGGTTGTTGGTGGCGGTATCAGCGGGATGCAGACTTCCTTGGACTTGGCCGAATCTGGATTCAAGGTTTATCTGGTGGAAAAGACCAGCAGTATTGGAGGAGTCATGGCTGCTTTGGATAAGACCTTTCCCACCAACGATTGCGCCATGTGCACCATCGCCCCAACACTTGTGGGAACAGGAAGACATCATAACATAGAGGTCATAACATGCTCTGATATCAATGAGGTGGAGGGTGAGATCGGAAATTTCACTGTCCGATTGATCAAGCATCCCAGGTATATTGACGAGGAAAAATGCACTGGATGCGGATTATGCGCCCAATATTGTCCCAGGGAGGCGATAAGCGAATTTGATAGAGGTATAGGCCTTAGAAGTGCGACTTTCATCCCGTTTCCTCAAGCTGTTCCTCTGAGATATCGTATCGATAGGGATCATTGTATGGGCTGTGGATTATGTGAGCAGTACTGCAAGGCAAATGCCGTCGATTACGACCAAAAAGAGGAGAAAATGGAACTCAGAGTCGGTTCTATAGTGTTATCACCTGGTTTTGAAACGTTCGATCCTTCGATAAAAAGCGAGTACGGCTATGGAGTTTATGACAATGTCATTACAAGCATGCAATTCGAGAGAATCCTCAATGCATCCGGGCCTTTTGCAGGTACCGTACTTCGCCCTTCAGATGGAAAACATCCCATGAAGATCGCATGGATTCAATGTATTGGCTCAAGGGATGTGAGGGTAGAGAGGCAGTACTGTTCTGCCGTATGCTGTACCTATGCTACAAAAGAGGCGATCATTGTAAAAGATCATACTAAAGGTACGGAATGCCACATATTTTACATGGATATGCGAACCTACGGCAAAGGATTTGATGAGTACTACGAGCGGGCAAAAAAAGAGTATGGTGTGAACTACACGCGCTGTAGGATCGCACATATCGAGGAAATTCCAGGAACAAGCGACCTCAGAATCGTATACCGAACCGAGGATGGAGAATTAAAAGAGGAAGAGTTCAATCTCGTGGTGCTTTCGGTGGGGTTGGAACCTTCCGAGGACATCAAGGAATTGGGAAGGATATTCGGGATAGACCTCAATGAATATGGTTTTTGTTCAACCCAACTCTTTTCCCCTATGGGAACCTCAAGACCAGGTATTTACGTCAGCGGTGTCTTCTCCTCACCAAAAGATATTCCTGATACAGTTTCTCAAGCCAGCGGTGCCGCTATAAAGGCCTCTAGCCCGATATCCTCGGAGAGGAACAGCCTCGTGACCTTCAAAGAATATCCGCCTGAAAAGGAGATTAAAGGTGAGGAGCCGAGGATAGGGGTGTTCTGCTGTCATTGTGGCATTAATATTGGCGGTGTTGTGGATGTCCCTATGGTAACGGAGTATGCTATGACCCTGCCTAATGTCATTCATGCGGAGCATAATCTCTATACATGCTCTCAGGATACGCAAGGGAAGATCAGGGAAAAGATCGAAGAGCATAATTTGAATAGAGTAATAGTTGCATCCTGCACGCCTAGAACGCATGAACCTTTGTTTCAAAACACCGTTAAAGAGGCGGGATTGAATCCTTATCTATTCGAGTTAACGAGCACTAGAGAGCACAGTTCCTGGGTGCATAAAAACGAGCCTGAGAAAGCGACAGAAAAAGCAAAACATTTGGTCGCCATGGCTGTTGAAAAGGTTAGAAGGAACAAGTCGGTGCATAAAACACCCGTGGAATGCAAAAATGCTGCTTTGGTTATAGGCGGGGGGGTAGCAGGTATGACCAGCGCACTGGATCTAGCGGGTCAGGGCAGCAAGGTTTATCTCGTCGAGAAGGAGAAAGAACTGGGAGGTAATCTTCTTAATATACATCATACATTGACTGGTGAAGATCCGAAGAAGGTATTAAAAGAAATCATTGGTATGGTGAGCAGTAACGAAAAAATCGAGGTTTTTACGGATGCTGCTCTCAGCAATGTTAACGGTTATATTGGTAATTTCACTGCAAATATATCGCAAAAAGATATGGCCATCGAGGTCGAGGCAGGAGTTATTGTGGTTGCAACAGGTGCAAAGGAGCTAAAACCGAAGGGCCAATACCTTTACGGTGAAGATCCTAGAGTGATGACACAATTGGAATTCGACAAGAAGCTTCATGACGAAGGTTTTTCAGGAAAAAGCGTAGTGATGATCCAATGTGTTGGTTCAAGAGAAGAAGGTCGGGAATATTGCAGCCGGGTTTGTTGTTCTGAAGCCGTGAAAAATGCCCTAAAACTCAAGAGACAAAATCCTGACTCGAACATCTATATCTTATACCGGGATTTAAGGACCTACGGGTTCAGGGAGGAGTTCTATCGAAAAGCAAGGGAGAAAGGTGTATTCTTCATATCTTATGGCGATGATGATAGGCCTAAGGTTGTTAACGATGGTGAAAAATTAAAGGTCTCTGTAAACGATCATATATTGAAGAAAAAACTGGTCTTTAAACCCGATATGCTGGTACTGAGCACTGCGACAGTTCCCCATGAAGAGAACGAAGAGTTGGCCAAGATTCTAAAGGTCCCCCTAACTGAGCATGGATTTTTCTTGGAGGCACATATGAAAATCAGACCTGTTGATTTCGCCGCAGCAGGAATATTCTTGTGCGGTACATGTCATTCTCCGAAATTCATTGACGAGACCATTTCCCAAGCGAGCGGTGCAGCGGCAAGAGCAATGACCATACTTTCCAAAAAACAGCTCTTCACTGAAGGCATTTCTGCGGTTGTGGACGAGGAAAGGTGTTCTGGCTGTGGACTCTGTGAAACAAATTGTGCCTACAATGCGATAAACGTCAACGACGAAACCGGGATAGCCGAGGTTAACGAGGCTCTTTGTATGGGTTGCGGTGCATGCTCGTGCATCTGCCCTTCCAATGTACCTTTTTTGAGACAATTCGAGCCAGGGCAGTTAATGGCCATGGTGGATAGAGCATTGTAATTTACGTAATCGAAAAAAATGAGGATCCAAGGGAGTAGGAGCAGATTTAAACGGCCTGATAAGCCAATTGAACCACATCCACGGTTTTGATCAAACCGTTATCTGCTGCCACATTGTTCAGGTTTAGATTGCAGAATGGGCATGTGGTGACTATCATTTCCGCACCTGTATCTTGTGCCTCATGAACTCTCTCCAACGCCAAAGCCACGGCGATGTTTCTGAATGCTGCCACACATCCGCATCCGGCACCACAACATCTTGAAAGCTCCCTGCTCCTCAACATCTCCACCAATTTTATACCTGGAATGCTCTTTATAACATTTCGTGGTGCATCGAACACACCTGCCCCTCTTCCGAGGTGACAAGAATCATGGAAGGTAACGGTTTTTTCTATGGATTTTGTGAATTGCAATCTGTCTTCTTTGATCAATTTCTCTAGATATTCGGAAACGTGGAATAATTTAAAGGGCAAATCCCCTACGATTTTTGGATATTCGTTTTTGATCGTATTATAACATCCAGCACAGGCAATAACCAATGTTTTAGCACCTGTTTTTTTGATGGCTTCGACGTTATGAGTTGCGAACTGTTTGATATAATCAATCTGTCCTGTGTTGATGCAAATTGAACCGCAGCACCATTCTTCAGAGCCGAGAATAGTGAAGGGAACATCCACTTTCTGTAGCAACCTTGCAGTGGTAATTGCCATCTCCTGTTTTCTGTAGGCCTCCGTACACCCCGTGAAAAATATAACCTCGGGATTTTTTGAGAGTTTAATGTCGTCAGGAAGCCAATTACCCCTGTTTTCAGGGGGTTCCGCAAAGGGATTTTTGAACTGGTGGATCCTATCATGGACCCTTTTGTGGGCTTCAATGCTGATGAGTCCTTCCTCAAAGAGCCATTCCTTGACCTTTTTCCAGAAATCATGCAGTTTGATATTTACATGACATACCTCTTCACAGGCACCGCAGCCTGTGCATTGGTACATTCTAGTTATAAATTCCTCGGTAACCACTATTTCCCTGCGGAGTATCTTGTCCAACAGATTTTTTTGGGTCAACTGCTTGATATAGAAGATTTTCCCTCTGGGGGATGCCGACTCCCATCCGAGCTGTTCATACATGGGACATATGGATGTGCAATAACCGCACTGAAGGCATGAGTACAGATCTTCTGCGATTCCCTCTATCTTTATCCCCATCTAATCACCTTTTTGTCCTTGGTCATCAGATGTTTGATCCAAGCCATGAAGTTCATACCCATGTTCAGAGTAAAAGGCGGTAAGGGTATTCCGAATCTGGTCAGTCCCTCAGTGGTTTTACCAGGGTTCATTATATCGTATGGATCGAGGACCGCTTTGAGTTCCCGCATCGTATCCCAACCATGACCGTACATCTTCTTGAGATTACCGGAGACGAAGAGTCCCAAACCTGCAGGTCGACCGCCCTGCTCGAAGGCCAAATCGCCCAATTTCTTAACAAATGAAAGTGAGACCATGTTCCTTATCAATTTACGCTCATCCGAAAGATAATAGGGCATGAAGACAACGGTGTTTCTATCACTCACCATGCCGGTTATGGCGGCTCTCAGTTTCATTCTTTTTATGAGTCTATAGGTTGAATCCACCATATTCGACATCTCGGATATTGGGACAAAGACCTCGCCAAGGGTTGCTGTGGGACCCGCTCTTTTGGTTCGAAGTTCATAAAATCTTTCATCCCATTCATGTTTTGCAATTTGAGCATCCTGTTTTTGCCCTTTTTGTTTGGCTGCGATTTTATCAAGGACCTTCTCCTCTAAATCCAATACCGCAGAATCTCCTTCCAGTGCAATATTTAACATACCCTGGATCTTGGGATCGGGAGTGTGTATCCCTAAATCCCGAAGAAAATCAAAGTGGAATCTATCTAAAAATGAAATGTGAAGAGGAGTCACATCGGAAAATGTTATTTGCCTCACAACCTGCGAAAGTTCTCGAAAATTTGAGAAACCATGGGAGATGGGGCGCAGCTCTTCCGGTGCAGGATATATCCTCATGCTGGCCCTTGTTATTATTCCCAGTGTGCCTTCGGATCCGAAAAACAATTTATTAAGATCCATTCCCCCGAAAATGGAGGTTCTGAAATTTCCTGTTTCAAGAATTTTTCCCGTGGGAAGAACTACCTCCAAGGATTTTACATGGTCCATAGCAGATCCGTATTTGTATGTTCCTACTCCCACACCACCTGTGTTGATCCAACCTCCCACGGTGGCTGCCATTGCGCTGCTTGGATATGAGCCTATGATATAGCCCTTTCGAAGTAATGTGTCGTAGAGCGTCTTCCACGTTATACCGGTTTCCACGGTCACTATATGGTTATCGTAATCATAATCCCGTATTCTATTCATCCTGGTCAAATCAAGAACTATTCCACCAGCCACAGGCATTGCCCCACCTAAACCCCAGCTAGCCCCACCCCTTGGGACTATAGGAATACCCTCCTGTGCTGCGATCTTTACTATTTCCGCAATTTCTTTTGCACTTTTCGGTTTCACAACAAGATCAGGCATCATTTTAAAGCCCAATTCCATAATCTTAGGCAGTGAAGCCAAATCGTGGCTGTACATTCGTCTTTCAAAAGGATCGATTTTTACCCTATCTTTTCCAGTTATATGTATTACCTTATTATAAATCTCCTCGGTTTCTTTATACATATCGCCATCAACTCATCGAATTATTACATTTAATATCAATATTTTTATATATTTCGGCATTAGTTATCAACATATCGTCATTACAGTATTAATTTCTCAGCACTTAAATGTAATGGTTTAGCTATTAACCAATGATATTCAGCGATAAATAAACGAAAAACGTTAAAACAATATATATTAAGGGTTGTTTTTATAATTAAAAGACCAATAATTTATAGGTGCAATTGGTCAATAACAAATGTAGAACGGTTTAATCTAATAAGAGTCGATATCTTGTAAAGTAATAAAAAATGAATATGGGAAATTTTAATACGAAAGACCATATTCCAATGCCATATGATATTGTATGATCTAGGAGCTTTACCCTGGAAGCAGACCCAGTTAATTTACCACGCACTAGCACGATGTGGGGAAGAGTCTATAATAATTTGTACCCCAAAAGAAGAATATGCATGCGTGGGTTTTCATCTGGATATTTCTCAGGAGCTTGATCTCGATTTTTGTGAAAAACATAAAATTGGTATATTCAGAAGGGAAATTGGGGGTGGCACGGTTTTTCTTGATAAAAATCAATTGTTCTATCAGGTAATA